>JAEOSA010000238.1 GCA_016840595.1 Candidatus Hermodarchaeota archaeon
GCTTGCGACGATATGGGTGGATTCGCGATTTGTTCCGAGCAAGGGAGCGATGTCATCGATGGCATTATCACTCTGGCGTTGTTCTTCGAAAAGTTTGACATCATTGTAAAAGACTTCACGTTTTGTTGCATGGATGTCTTTTTCGAGGAGTTCGTGGACGATTTCGAGAACGCGAATGAGTCGAGTGACATCTTTTGCCGTCCGAAGACTGCCTAGGGATCGGAGTGTGGTTTTTTCTCCGAGTAAGAGGAGGTCATTGTCTTCATCCCAAACGATATTTCCTCCACCGCGGAGGGGAAGTTCTAGTTGGGGAGGATTGCCCTTGGAGATTTCCTTCATTAGTGTCCTAGCAAGGCTGTGTATTTCCTTGTGAAGCACTTCGACATCCTTTTCGGTTACAATCCTAATACCACGAGGGAGTTTCTGATCAGTTTGGGATTCCTGGTTAGAAGCTCGAAGTTTTTGGACTGCAGCAAATGATCCTTCAGCAGGAGGAATTGTTGAATTCGTTCGATGTTTTGGTGCTCGTGTACTCATTCAACTGCCACCTCCTCGGTTTCTTCGATGTTAGATGGTAGCGATTGATCAACACCTACGATTTTTGCAATGACCTGTTCGAGCTGTTGCGGGAGAGCCTCCAGCTGTTTCTTTGAAATCTTGGAATCGGAAGATTGAATGGCTACTAGAGAACGGGCAACTTGTTTCGCATATTTTAAGAGGGCATCAGCACGGCGTTCTTGCTCCCGTCTGGCAATGACACGAACGATGTGACGACGAAGTTTTCGGCCAACTTCTTCGAAGGCAAGTTTCAACTCACGCAGGAGGAGGTCATCTTCAGCTAATGCCTGCTTGGATTGGGCTTTGAAGATAAGGTGGACAAACGGTCCGACGACATTCGCTACAAGGCGCACCGGACCTGTTGGTAACCCATTACTCGCAACATCCATCCGATAATTGCGCCAATTCACTGAGGCAGCAGCTTTCCAGATAGCACAGTCTGAGTTATCTCGTAGTTTCGGTGTTCGATTCACAAACCGGTATAGGACACCTACACCAGATTGGGTGACTAATTTTGGATCATAGACAGCTGCGACCTCAACAGCGAATGCCAGCCCCTTACTACTGGTTGGTGGACGACTTACAGCTTCAACAAATTCTGCATCAAAAATTTCTTGTAGAGTCTTTCGAATGACATCTTCTCCAACAGGTACAACTGTTTCTGTGGGTGGAGCGTAATACTTCTCAGAAATAAAACTCGCGTATAAAGCTTTTACTTGTTGGGGAGTGAGTTTCTTAGGTGACAAGGTGGAAGCGACTGGATTTTTTAGGTAGTGTTTATTGGTTTTCGTAACAATTTGGTAAGCTTTTCGTCTGCTTAACCTGCAGTAGCTTTTTGATAAGAAATCAATGAGTGTTGTAGAGGATGTATTACGAATAAGGTCTTGGAAATCGCCTATGCTGGTGGAAGCGGGATGAGGCATGGCGTAGGTAGGTTCTCGGACGAATTCTTTAACGCGACGTGGATACACATGAATTTCATTATAGGGATCAATGAAAATGATGTTAACGTGAGCATTCAAGTAAGATGTTTGGCGAATGTACTCATCAGCATAGCCACGTCGATATGGAAGATTTAGAAACGAAAGCTGAAGATAAGTTCCATGACTGAAGGAAAGAGGGAGTGAAGTTTCTTTTAGCAAGTAATCTTTCTTGTTCTTGCTTGTCGTGAAGAAAATGGAAGCATGACCTTGACGTTCTGCCGGATGCCGGCTGGCAGCTAATATTGGGCGACCAGTAGTATTTTGGGCATCGCTAAAGGCACTGGAAGCGCCGAATCCTTGGCTTCCACGTGTCTGACATAGCTCAGTACTTTTGCTGCTCGCTAAATAGAGACCGAATTGCTGATGATCCCGTTTCGTCATACCGATACCTGTATCCAATGTTTCAAAACTATACATCGAAAGATTACGTCCCGCAACTTCATCTGGGAGGATTTCAGGTTTTTCTAGTTCTTGAAGAACCATTAATAGAATTGGTTCGTGGTTGATGATGTCGCGAATGGGAGCAACAATCCGTTTGATTCGTTCAGAAATCGCAGTGGCAGAAGTGGGACGACTAGTTATCTTTAGGACAGGTGGTGTTTCTGAATAGTTCACAGTTTCTGGAGGTTCGGCAAGATAGAGGGGTGCTGAATTACGTTTCTTAGGTTTGGCAACACGTTTCCAGTAGTAGGTTTCTATGGCATCGAGGGCGTTGTCACTGAATTCAGCACAGTACTGAGTAAATTTGTGAAGTTCCATTGAGAAACCGACAAGCTGTGTACGTTTGCGGAAGAACGCAGCTACTTCTCCACGTCGGATGACGCTATTTTGTTCTAGACTCGCGGTGGATGACGAATCGGTTTTTTGTGTAGATTTTGTCATTTCAAATACCCCGCTTCGTGATTGACACCGACTTAAACCTATAACCGTTCAGACAGGGGAGAGGAGACCTTAAACCTTTGTGTTAAGGTTAGATGGGCTCTGATATTGTTTCAGGCTAGTCTTAAATCTCCACTTTTTGTGGTGAAAGGAGCTGGCGCCAATTGTACCTCAAGCGGATTAATCTATGTCTGTAGCATTTGATTGCAGTTTAGTTCCTTTTTAAAATTAATCCCTCTCTAAGAGCTAAGTGAACTTATTTGCGGGACTCTCGCCTAAGGCAGTGAGAACATCTCGGACAGTCTGGATGTCTTTTAGATATACGAATTCATTGGGTGCATGGTAATTGGTGTCATCTCGAATTGTCCCGTAGCAGACGACAGGGATGTTGACTTCGGCTAATTGGGCTCCATCGTTACCTCCCAAATCAGCCACTATGGGTAATTTTTCACCTACCACCTGATTAGTTACATTTGAAAAATGCTGTACGAAAGGGTGTTTTGAATCGGTAAAGTACCCATTGATGGAATTCAAAATTTGGAAATCGTCTATAACGGTGCCTTGAGCTTTGGCAACTTTTGTCATGTAATCCTGTAGCTCGGTTTGAGCTTTTGCTGGCTTTTCTTCCGGTGTCAAGCGACGGTCAAACCGGATTTCACAGTCACCAGGAATTACATTTTCTTTTTCCCCTGCATGGATCATAGTGACTGTGAATCGACCATGAACCTTAGGATAAGGAGCTTGTGGAGGAGCGGGAATCTTACTTCGAACCTTGGAAACCTTTGAGTGATAATCCCGGAGTTTGTCGATATACCTTGTAGCACGATAAATGGCATTATCCGCCTTGT
>JAEOSA010000044.1 GCA_016840595.1 Candidatus Hermodarchaeota archaeon
CGTATCAGGAAACTTTGACCGAGTGTAACAGTTAAAATACTGAAGCTATGTTGAAAACGGCATCCTTAAACCCCGATTCAGCGGGGATCGAGGATCAGAAAATCAAGGATGGAAAAAGAAATCATGCCACCAGTTGTAGATGAAGCAAAATGCACTGGCTGTGGAACCTGCGTAGATGTATGCCCAAGCGAGTGTTTTACTCTTGAGGATAATAAGTCTAAGGTCACAGACCCTGACGCTTGCGTCGACTGTGAAAGTTGTGTAGAAAATTGTGCTGAAGAAGCGATTGTCCTTAAGTAGCCAATCTTTTGCTGGTTTTATTTAGGACAATCTGCGAACAGACTACTGGACATTAGAGTTCTTTGATCCACATTTTTTCGGTGGGTCAATTATTTGCGAGCAGTATAGCAGTATATGGGAACAAATTTGGCAATTTCGGGTGAAAAGGTTTCTTTGCAGTCTATGCATCCAAGCGTGTAAGCAGGTGTTTTTGGATAGCTATTACATGTGATACAGTGGAAGACTTTACCTGGAGAGCGGTAAGTTCCTTGTGAGAGGTAAGATTTGCAATGCGGACAAACGAGACCTGAGGGTGTGGCAAAAGCTTCAATAAAGGCAGTATGATCACAAATGAAGTGTTCAAGAGCTATCCCTGATTCTAGAGTTGGAAGCCCACATTGAGGACAACTGGCATGTAGAATGACCCGGTGTGAAATACATGAAGGACAAACCACAATATTCCCACAAATTCGTCCTTGAATAATATTCGCAGACATCATGTTAGCTAAAAGGTCATTCGTATCCTTGGTTGAATTTCCAGTTATTTTTTCAGCTGCAGGGTATCGAAAGCCAGTTTCTAAAGACCAAGTGGGACGGAAGGATTCAGGATTCTTTAGGAGCGCTCTTAATAACTTTTGAACATCAGGTCGTGAACTTAGTTGGTCCTGAAGTTGAAGTTCAGTCTTTGAAAGGACGTCATGATAGAGTTCCATGAGTTTTACTTGGTCCATGTTTTGATCGTATTCAACTCTACTCAGCGTGGACTTCATGGCTTCTTCAAAGTCACCTTGTTGTTCCATGGAATTCAATAGAATACAATAAAGGTAAGGGGGATTCAGATAGGTTGCCCAAGTGCGATTCTTGACTGTGATTCCTGTGAATCCTTCCTCTACTACCGATCGAGTTCCGAATAAGACCATGGTTTCATCTTGTGTGACTTCAAGTGTGTTTGGGACTGCAAATTTGAAGATCGGACCCATTTTAATATCAAATTCGAGTAGCACAGCACCCATTGGCATTGAATTTTCCTCTTTCCGTTTTAGCCTGATATTGAACCAAGCGGGCTGATACTGATGAGATCGTTGAATAGTATATTTCTGAGGATTACTTCCATGGGGGTGGATTGTTGCCAGGATCAGCCAGGATTCCTGGCAGCAGGCCAATGTGAACGAGGAACAGTTGAAGCGCGAATAGTGCGATGAGAGTGATTGAAGCCATCAGGATAGGACGATGCCTAATTACAAATGATTTGATATCTACCATATTATCACAATATTGTGTTTTGTAAAACTTTCATGCGATTTGATTTAAAGCGAAGAAAAATGGGAGTTAAAGACAGTAAGAGTGTATTACTACGATTTCATTCTACGAAGTACCCAAACTAATGCGATTTGAGGTGTTTTCTGGGATTCAAGCGTTAAATGAAGTTTTTTCATCATTTTAACCAATATGTCATGAGAAAATTGTAAATTCCATTTCACTTCTTGGCAATTTCCTCTCGGAAATCAATTCAAGAATCAAGTTTTTGTGTGGAAGCATCAGAGATGTAGTAATATGGTGGGAGTGATTGACCACCCTTTACGAAAAATCGCTGACCGAATCGTATCGAGGGTAAAACCAAAAGAAGAACAAGACGACACTCGTCGCTTACTCTATAGTGCAATCCTCTTCATCAAACGCGTTGAAACAAATGATCTAACTCAAAGGGAAAAAACCTTCAATAGTCATCCAAAACTCCAGTTCTTGAAACTCGCAATCTCCACAGAAATTGCCGAATCCTTACGGGATCGTATCCGAATTCTCGAGGAATACCGAATTCGGTCAGTGTCACGAATTCAAGAAATGCTTCTTTATGGGTTAGAACGAGCTTCACATAGATGGTTAACAAAGAACGAAATATCTATTCTTAACATTCTTGCCGGAGAACCAATGATTAGTATTTCTCGTCTTGCGACCCGAGTAAAAAAATCTCGATATGTTGCTACAAACATCGTCAAAAGACTGGAAAATGATATTGGCCTACGGAGACTATATTCAGAAAATCGTGGAAAACTAAAACTCACAACCTTTAGTCTCGTTTTTCGTACACGATCCTTTGAAGCCTCACAAAAATTAGAATCATGGGTACAACAAACGCAACCACCATTTCTGACGACCTTAGTATTTGATGTATCTTATCGTTATGGATTCATAACATACGCTATCCCAAACCAACAACGTGCCCATCGACTGTTTGAAGATCGGGTCCAGTACTTTGAACGGACCTATATGGATCAGATTCATTTACATCAAGTTATAGAAATGTATTGGAACATACGGTTGAAACTGTATGATCACACAGCTGGTCAGTGGCGGATTCCTTCTGAACTGGAAAATCTCTATGAGCTCCCCAAGCCTGAGGAAAAGAGGTTTCCAACGATTTCTTATTGTAATTACGTCGACTTACAATCCCCCGTTTCATTTAGTCAAAGTGATTTTCTCTTAGCAAATATGACGATTGGCCCACAACATACTCTCGTCGATTTACAGGAGTTCCTGACAGGTTATGGATGGCATCTTTCAAAGAACGCAATTTGGGTCCATCTCAATCGGTTGAAAAAGGAAGCCGTTATTTCGCCCATGCTGTATTTCAGCGGTGCGGGATTTGAAGAATTCATCTGTCTTAGCATCTATTGTGAACCTGATGTCAAAAAACAACTCCAATTGCTTGGGTCCTTCTTTCCGGCGGCATTCACGTATGGCACAAAACAAGGTGTAGCAATTTTTTTGAAACGACCAACAGGGTGGAGGGGATTTATTCACAAATTGATTCGAGATATTCCAGAGATTTTCGAAATTAAAGATATCCTGGTGATTCATCAAGAACGGAATTTGGGAAGTGGGCTTCAGTCGAATCTATACGAACGATGGAATGAGAAACGTCAATATTGGGAATTTTCAGATGAGGATATTTAATCAGCACATTTTCTTAATTGAAATATTGTCTGGCATTACACCCAGGCGGGGCATTCAGGTGGGTTGAATGCCCCTTAGCGTTCTGGGTGTTAGGTGCCTAATCACTTCCGATGATTCTTAGTTTGACTCCCCCAGTATCGGATGGCTCAATGGTGATATCCTTGGGTGAATGGATACCAAAATCCCGTGATAATGCCAGGAGGAACAGCTGACATATGGCTGCAAGTTGACGAGAAATTTCTTGTTCTGAGTAGCGGTTAATGTATAAGTAGCGGACCTTTCCCTCGGAAAGCTGATCATTCAGTTTGAGGGCAATTTTTGGTGCGCTACGTAGTGGGTTTTGGGGAGCTGATTCAGTTTTCACGGTTATTCCCAATTCGATGTTGATAGTTCATGTGATATGATATGGAGGAGTATACCAGGGTGGTATTTCTCCTCTCCAACTGAAGAGGTATAAACGACTCTTATAAAGACGGAATTGGGAGCTTCTGAGGAATGTTTTCTAAAGAAAATGTCAGTAGTAGGCGTGGATTAGTTCAAACTCGCTAGTTATTGGTTGTTCGGGAATTTTGAAGGTAAAAAAGACGCATTAGGTCAAGAAGAAAATCAAGATTGGCGAAGTTTGTCAAAGAATAAAGGGATTTGTACCATTTTTTCTCATCCAGCTTAGATTTAAAGGGAGTTACGAGCGGGTATTGAACGACGGAATCGGAATGTCAAATCAACTTGAGTCTTGGCGGAGACTTACAGAAAATATTGTAGAAAACGTTCAAAATAAGAACAAAGTTCAACTCAAGTTAGAGCTTGCTCAAATAATCCTATATCTCAAACGAGTTTTTCTCGGGATATCAGAAATAACGGATTCAGAAATTCGTGATTATCCATTATTTGATGCTAGAAATCAACCATTGTCTTATGAATTAGGAACGGAATTGGAATTTCGACTTCATCGCTTAGCTAGCTTTGGACTAGCTGATGGAAATAGAGCTATAGAATTATTAACCGCAGGGCTTCTTCCACCAACTCCACTTAAACTGAATCGACGACAGACCGAATTTCTAACAACCCAACAATTGAATCCTGAAATTGGTTCAGTAGCGCTAGCTAACATCTTAGGAATTAGTCCACGAATAATGAAACGCGAAAAACAACAATTGTTTTCGCAATACGGAATCCGAAAAGCAGCAATATTGGATCCACATCGGTTTGGACTCATACAATATTGTATTCAATTTCGAACCAAATCTATCGAAGCCACTCAAGCTTTTGATACATGGATTCGCACTAAAGCTTCGAGGGAAAATCAGCTTCCCTTTCTGTTAGGTTGCGGATGGGATGTAAATAATCAAGATGGTTGTCTCTTATTTTACTCCCCCAACCAGACTTCATGGATCAAGAACATTCATCGTTTACTAGGAAGTATTCGAGAACAGTTCTTCGTCACTTCGGATATCCATCAAATCAAAGGATGCTATTCACACATCAGCTTTGATTACTATGATCATATTTCACAGCAATGGCGAATCTTATCAGATGTACAAACTGAAGGACTTGCTCAGTTCATAGACCATCATGGAGAACAATTCGCACCTCTTCGAGGATTTGATTACAGCCAGAATTCAATCACATTTAATCCAGCTGATTGGCTTCTCGCCTTAACACTCAGTGAAGCTCTGCTATCAAAAAAAGAACGAACACACCTGCTTTCCAAATACGGTTTTCAACTAGCAGAAAAAACAGTCTGGACTCATGAACGGCGACTCAAAAAAATGAAAACCCTTTTCCCGTCTGTATCCTTCAGTCGCCTTACCTTTAACGATATCATCTGTATCATTACTCAAAGTGATGAAGTTGTTCTACCAACCTTTCATCAACTCATCTCCCAATACACTATGAGTCGGCTATACCCAACGGATAAAGGTGCCATAATCTTCATCGGGATTCCTAGTGGTGGGGCCAGTCTAATGAAACAACTCACCCGGACACTCTTACACATCTCTGATATACAAACTGTCTCGGTTCTACGATTCAAACGCGATATTCCACAAGAATCTGCACTTTCAACCGTTACTCTATGGAATGCAAAAGCACAACAATGGAAAGAACCTTCCAAGTAATAACACAAACTGATTGTGAATCAGAATTATGTTTCACAAGCCACTCCCATGACAAATATTGCGTTAAAGGATCAAGCAAAAAAATGGGTGACGCGGGTGCGTCACCCTATAGCGGGAACGGGGCGTCCAGAACGAGGACATAAAGGAGGAGAGGGGGAGAGGGGAATGAAAGACACAGGGAAGGATACCCCGATTCCTGTCGCTGTTGGTGTTCCTCGTTTTCACGTCGTGGTATGTCCTATGGTGAAATATAGTGGTTTGGTGATTTGCGGTGAGGGGAGATAGGTTGCCTTCTCAACGGTAGGGGTGTTGAGTTGTGCTCTATTCCACCTCGGGAACTCCCTATATTCCAGTGTGTTATTGGTGTACTGAATTTAAAATGCTTTCCTTTAGGCGCTGGAGTTTTTTCCGGAAAACAGATTAGAATCGGAAAAAAAGCCATGGTCATGAGACAGGGGGTCTCTGGATATTCTAACCAAATGGATATGTTGTGTTTCAGAGTGAGCTTAGTGGCTATATATATGACAAATAAACCGCACACAAAAGTAAGTGTTTATATACAAAAACAAAAGGATGGCATGCTGGAGGGTTCTTTGGAATGCTCTACATTGGTGAAACACCATTACATTTTGGACTAGTTATCATAATCTGCGTCCTTACACTACTAGTTTCTTTAATAGCTATTATTATGGCTCTTAGAAGCGAGGATCCTAGCTGTACATTATATAACTTGTTTCTGACTGCTTTCTTTGGATTTCTAACTTTTCTGGTCTTAGCTATCTCAATTTACGTATTGCCAGCTGCTGCTACGGTTGATCAACTCTTACCAACCTATCTCGGCGCTTGGAGCTTTATTGGGTTACACAGTTTCTTCTTTGTAATGTATATGCTCGGTCTTCCATTTTTCAAGAAACGGATTTGGGCGATTTTTCTACCCCTCGTAGGTACAATATCCTTTCTTGCACTCGTATGGATTCTCCCCACAGCGGCCACTGTCACAATCGTATCTGATGGAGTTGTGAATTTTCTCGCAATGCCGTTTACACTTGTTGCGTATGGGGGTTTCCTCGCCATCTTCTATTTACTCTTGATACCGCTCATTGTCCTTTACCGCATTGCACAATCTCGACAGGGTATGGCAAAAACGTGGACTTGGATAGCCATGATTGGTCAAACTCTCTGGTTCATTGGGCTAATTCTATTGGCTCTTATTCAATATACTGCGCCTTTCATACTCTTTACCTACGGACTAATTATCGTCGCAGGGATTCTAATCATTCTGAGCATTTACTTTGTAATAGTGAGCTCTTAAGCAGATTTAGGATGTTTCGCCCGTAAACTTCACGTGAGGTTAACGGGCGCTTTCATTTTTTTAAAACTCAAAAAATGGTGGAGGCGCCCAACCGCGTGATGCGGGGGCAGCCTTCCTGTGGTCATTCCCCTTCTACCCCGCTGGGGGGCGTATCACAGAAGATCGGACGGGAAATCGGGTCTCCGCGGCTCATAAAAGGAGCTTTTTTGAGGTTCGGACAACGGATTTTTACGGGAGGAGTTTGGGAGGAGGGATTTGGGAGGGACAGGAATTCGGGAGTGCTTCCCGGGTGGGTTTTTGAGCCATCGGAGACCGCCGATTCTCGTCCAGGTTGCTTCCCGGTATCTGTGTCACTAAGTATTATTCTTTGGAGAAGGAGGATGCGTAGTTCCGTACAATGAAACTACGCAATTGCGTAGTTACCCTGGAATTGCCACTAAAAGAAATTGGTATTATGTTACTGGTTTCTGCGCGGTTGCGTGGTTCTGAGTCGTCTTTTAAGTTTTCCACTTTTTGTGAAAAGCGAATGTGCAGATTGGGTGTTCCGTGATAAGAGTAAAGCATATCAACACCCGAACGAGAGGATTGTTGGGACATGCAACGGAAGCGGGTGGATCTGTGACGTTTAAACCCTCCGTACTGGAAGACCGAGGAGCCTGGCTATTAATCAAGCAATTACTTGACGGAAGCCTGGTCGAATTGCAGCCCATTTTGGATTCATCGTCCCCCTGTGGATTTCGCTATCCTGAGGCAGAACTCACCTTGGAAACTGATGCCAAGGATACAGTGGATAAACTGGAACAGCTTCACCGAGCAGGCCTCCTTGAGGGTGAACTGGTGGAAACCATTTTTGCGTGCCAACAATGCGAGTCACCAGATTTACATCCCCAATATCAATGTCCGAAGTGCTCAGGGGGTCGCCTTGTTCAGCATTCGATGATCGAACACTTTTCCTGTGGTCACGTTGCTCCCCGAAGCGAATTTGAATCTAAGGGGAAAAAACTGGTTTGTCCTTCTTGCGGGCAATCGTTGGAGGGCGAACAACAGGACTACAAAGTAGAAGCAGGTTTCAATTGTCTTGATTGTAACACAATTAGTGCCCAACCTCGGCTGATGTTTAGGTGTTTTCAATGCAAAACGCTCTCCTCAGCTTCTGAGATGAAAGGGCGGGCATTGTATGTTTATCGGTTGAATATGGCACATCGTGGTGACATCATTCATTATCTGGGATATTATCCTACACCAGAAGCCGAAAAACCATCACGTCGAAAGCACCGGGTTGATCTTGATGAGATGGATCGACGGATTCTGAACCTACTGCAACAGGACGCGCGAATGTCATTTCGGAATTTGTCTCGTCGGTTAAAGGTCAGTGACGCAACGATTCGGAGTCGGGTTGCCCGACTGGAGCAGAATAACACCATCAAAGGGTTTAGCACGATGATTGATCCTCAGCGAGTGGGCATGGATGTTTTCGGGCTAATCCAATTGGAGGTTGAAGCCAATCAGTTGACGAAGTTCACCGAGGCTATGCGGGCAGTTGAAGAAGTGAAGCTTGTAATGGAAACCGGTGAACGCCAGAACCTTATACTACTGGTTAGTTTTACAACGCGTGATGCTCTGAACGCATTTTTGGATCAGCAAATTCGTGGTAAGTCAGGTATACAGCTTCTTACTGTCACAATCGCGTTAGGGCTTCGAAAATATGATTGGACGATGCGTCTTTAGCCGTCTCTTTTGTGCGAAATTGTTGAATTTTAGTGAAAGTTGTGAACCTCTTACTCATAATCGAAGATTCATGTACTGGCGACAACCTTTTTGAACTGATGTAAACTCATACTATCTCAGGAAAAAACATCTTGAGGCGGCTTGTGTGTCAGACCTCCAGAAGCTCTTGGAAGATGGGGAAACTCAGAAAGCCCTAGCGCTAGTTAACGAAGATGAGTATGCTTGGGAGGATCTCCTGGGGTTGCTCGAAGGAGCGGATGAGGACATGCAACGATCGGCTTTCGAAATTGTTTCTAAGGCAGGGGACCATCCTCGGCTACTCGAAGCATTACCCATGTTAATTCTGGGACTTTCGAGTGATGAAGATGATATTTGCCGGTATGCTGCAGAGGCTATGTACTATATGGGTTCAGATGCTGCAGAAGCTTCTGAGTCACTATCATCCCTGTTAATACATGATGATGATGAAGTCCGAAGGGCCGTGGCTCGCGTCTTTTCACAAATGGGTTCATCTGCCATTGATGGAAAGGATGCACTCACTGATGCCCTGTCTGACAGTGATGAAGTGGTCCGGGGTGAAGCCGCGCTAGCTCTTGGGAACTTGGGGAATGAGGTGCCAGAAGCCGTTCCACGGCTGATTAATCTTCTTACAGATGAGGAAGAATTCATCCACGATGGAGAGAGCATAGAGGTTCGCAATGCTGCCAAGACTGCACTTGAACAAATCGGTTCTGATGCAGTACCCGGGCTTTTAGAGGCAATGCGCGGGGATCGCCCTGAGCAAAGAGCCATTGCCGTAAACACATTAGCAGGTATGGACTCATTACCCGAAGAAGCCGTTAAAGACATTGAAGAAGCTGTTCAGGATCCGGATGAGTCTGTTCAAGCTGCTGCTCGGAGTGCAATGAAACGAATCAAAGCGATCAAGAATTAACTCGCTTCCAGTTCCGTGTCATAATCTTCTTCTAACTCACTTTCAGGTGGATTACGGCGATCAATCTTACCGAATATGACGAGAAAGAGTAGGACTCCAATAAAGACGGGAATCTTCAGGATGAAACCGTTTGGAGATATTAAATACCAGACGAGGGAGAATCCTGCAGGGAAGCCAGTGCCAAAGCGTAGAGCATTACGACTTTCTCGTAACGCAAGTCGTTGGGTTGACCAATCAAGCATGGCGGGAAGAGCTAGACCAATCGCGATGACGGTTGTGCCAATTGTACCAAGACTATAGAAGAATGGGAAAAAGAGTAACATGACAAATGAAATGGGAAAGCCGATTATAATCCCAAGATAAAATCCAGAACACCGTGCACAGACAAAATAGGTGCGACCATTAAGTTGAACCTTGAACGCATGAATCTGTTTGTGATAAAAAAAGCTGAGAATGTAACCCAAAAGCCGTTTTAGTGGATTCACACTCATTGACCTCATAGAAGCGGATAGTGAATAGTTATCTGGGACCAACCGGGGGGAGTTGCCGTTTATGTTTATTATCCGCTATACGTTTTTGGAATTTTTGAATTTCTTCTTCAGTCAACCCTTGTGGTGTTTCACCTGAAATGAGCGCATCTAGTTGATCGTAACTGGCGCCTAATTCACCTTCATCGGTTTGTCCCGGCCATAATCCAGGGCTTGGGGTTTTGGAAATAATCTTCTCGGGTATGCCAAGATAGTCAGCCAGCCCTCTGATTTCATGTTTCAGGAAACCACCCAATGGTAGAAGATCAACTCCCCCATCTCCATATTTGGTGAAGAAACCTAGCGTGAGTTCAGTTCGGTTACTGGTTCCAGCAACGAGCCGGTTAAGACGGTTTGATTCATAGTACAAGGCGACCATTCGTAATCGTGCTTTGATGTTGGCGAGGGGAATGGTGATCGGTGTATCGGTTTGAAGGTCAAGTCTGGTAAGAAATATTTCATACACGGGAGTAAGGTCATAGATACGAAATTCAATGTCGAAATGTTTTGCTAGTGCTCTTGCATCGTCGATATCTTCGGCAGATGAGTATCCACAGGGGAGAATGAGTCCTAGGGTAGCATCTGTTGCCCGTCGGCATAAAACTGATGTCACGCTAGAATCGATACCTCCAGAGATGCCTATTACATAACCAGTGCATCCGCTTTTCTTGAGTTGTTGCTTAAGCCACTTGGTTATTTTTTCTTCAATTTCTGGATAATTTATCGTAGGGTTCATCTTTCTAATCATCTCTCTGAAGATTGTTGTCGATTGACTGGAGTAATGTCAATACTCAAATCTAAAGCGGGTACTGAGTGTGTCAACCATCCCATTGAGATTACATCTACACCAGTTTTAGCATATTTGATAATATTTTCAGGTGAGATATTACCCGAGACCTCAAGAATGGGAGTTGGAGTTAGTTTCAGTTGATGAATTCTTTTCACAATGGAGGATACTTGTTCTGGTGTCATGTTATCGAGTAAAATAGCATCCACCTTTGAGTTAGCTGCCGTAATTGCTGCTTCTGGGCTAGATACTTCAATTTCAATTGGACAGGTGAAGCTAGCATTTTCACGAGCGAAGTTGATGGCATCAGTGATATCTCCGTAAAAAGCAAGATGGTTATCTTTGATGAGAATTGCGTCATCTAATCGCCATCGGTGCGAATCACCACCTCCAAGCACTACTGCGAGTTTGTCGAAATATCGAAGCAGAGGAGCTGTTTTTCGGGTTGCAGCAATCCGAATATGAGGGTTGGATTTTCTTGCTTTCGTAACTAGATTAGCAGTAGTCGTGGCAATACCACACATACGCTGGAGTAAATTGAGTAGTGTTCTTTCGATGGTTAACAGAGGTGCTGCGAGTCCTTGGATTTCTAGAAGCGTTGTATTTGCTTTTACAGGTGAACCATCTTTTTGTATAACAGAAAATGAACAATTAAAATCAGACAAAATAACCGATGCTATCTCCATTCCTGCTGCTATACCCGCTTCACGGGTAAAGAGTCTAGCCTTCGCATATTCTTCTTTAGATATTAATGCAGATGTAGTGATATCCCCATATCCAACATCTTCATCTAGCATAGTGTAAAATTTTTGGAGTATTAATTGATGAGGGAGCCCGTTCGGAGTCAAGGGGAAATGTGTCATTTCTTCTCACCTGTTTTTATCTAGTTCAATTGAGTGTAACTCCTAAAAAGCTTCTATCCGCCTGAATTTTCATTCACACTATGTTGTTATGTCGAGCATTCGCTGTATAGCTTTACGTGCCCTTTTGGCGATCGAGGCCGCAACAGTGATGGGATATTGA
>JAEOSA010000239.1 GCA_016840595.1 Candidatus Hermodarchaeota archaeon
GGCGGATTCACCAACTTGTCCAATTTGATGTTGGTCTTGACCTCGGCTATAAAGATAGAATGGAAGGAAAATGGCATAAAATGCTACGACCAATGATGAGAATAGAAGTTCGAATTCGTAAGCAAGTTGAAGGCTGATTGGGATGGAAAAGATTGAGGTCAGTATGCCACTGCCTACAATCATGTGATTGAGGGAGACTTTTCGATACACCAGCAGACCAAGTAGTGGTGCTCCAAAAACCAAGAATGAAATTAATGGTGTATAGTTGCCTGTGCCCTCCCAGAGGATATTGAAGAATGAAATGTAGATGTTGACAACATAGGTTCGGAATCCTTGGAGAAAGAAGAGGGTGACAAAGAACGGTACAAGTAACTGGAAGATGAAATTCTTAGAGGGAATTTCATCAAAGGTGAAGCCATTCATATTCTGATCCTTCCTTCAAGTGGTGGTCATTTTTTGTTATTACGCGTGTTATTGGATAAATATCTTAGTGCATAACTTCTTACGCATTGAATACCTTTTCAAGGACAGATCATACTGTATTGTGAACAATTACGGTGAGGAGGCTATCTATTATGCCGAAACCAGTGAAGACCGCTACTCGTTTGCAGGATGTCTCTCCGAGTGGTTTGCGAGAGTTTTTTGAAATCGGAGCGAAGCTAGAAGCGAAAGGTATGGATGTCATCTCGTTGGGAATTGGGGATTTAGACTTACCTCTTCCTCCGTTCCTGAGTGATGCAATCGCGGAGGCTTTTGCTAAAGGACAAACGCATTATTCCTCCAATGCAGGAATTATCGAGTTACGTCAAGCGATTGCTGATCGTTATGCAGATACCTATAATCTCGAATATAACCCACAGGAAGTTCTCGTGACCTGTGGTGCGCTTGAAGGTCTCTTAGACACCATGCTAGCGCTAGTTAATCCGGGTGACCGTGTTTTGGTTCAAGATCCAGCGTTTGGCTATTTTAGTAACCAGGCGAAAATTGCGGGGGCGGATGTGGAACTCATTCCCATGACTCCTGAATTTGATCTCGATGTGGACGCATTTAGAAAGACAATGGAAGCAAAACCTCCGAAAATCGTGATTATCAACTCTCCCTGTAATCCTACTGGATCAGTCGCATCGCGAAAGAACGTCAAAGAAGTCGTTGAGCTAGCCCGTGAATATGATAGTATTCTGATTTCTGATGAGTGTTACGAGTTCCTTCGGTATGATGGTCATAAGCATACTTGCGCAGCTGAATTCAACCGTGATAACGTGATTATCGTCAACAGTTTCTCAAAGACCTTTGCCATGACAGGACTTCGATTGGGCTATATCATCGCTCCAATCCATTTGATGCGTCCAATCTACCAAGTTCATCAATACAATACGGCCTGTGCCCCTACGCCCATCCAAGTGGGAGCTACCAAAACGCTCAACAACGCGAAAGCCTTCAAAGGTATTATTGGACATCATCGGACTGTGTTAGATGATCGTCGGAAAGTAGCAATAGAATGCATTAAACCACTCAAAGGGTTCAAACTCACTTATGAACCAGTTGCTGGCTTCTATCTCTTCCCCAATGTTGAACTAACGGGCATGACAGGACCAGAATTTGCCATCACGCTCTTGGAGGAAACGGGAGTTATTGTGGTTCCTGGTGATCAATTTGGTATGGCCTTTCCAAATAATATTCGAATCAGCGTCGGATCTGCTCCGCCTAATCGAATTCGAGAAGCCGCATCAAGAATTGCTACATTTCTTGAAAAAAGATGAGAGGGGTAAATACCCCTCAACTATTTGAAAATAAGAAGGATTGCGCCAATTATCACTAGAATGGCACCAATGTCTCCTCTGAAGATGAGGAGAATGATGCCTAGGATAAGAAGCATGATCCAATTCTTTTCAAGTTTCCATGGGAGATTGATGTAGCCAGATGTAGCTAGCGTGATCAAGGATACAATGATTACAATGATACCAAAAATAAGTTCGAGGCCCCAGCCCCAGAAAATCGGAAATATGCTCCAACCGATACCGGGGATAAGCATGATGATACCGAAAATCAGTGAAACGATTGCACCAATGAGTACGAGAATCTCGCCCACTTTTTGAATAGTACTTTTTGCCATTGTTGATACCTCTTGAATTATTAGGTTCTACTATCATCAAATGATAGTAGAACTGCACCACAGTTGTATTATCTTAAAAATCTAGTGAGACGAGCTAGTTTCAACCCATAAGATGCGGGTCCAAGAGTGTTTGAATCGGTTTCTCATTGAAATGTTCAACCAGCTGCTCGTAATTCCAGCCAAGCGGCGTGAGGAGAGTATCTGTTGCGCGGAGTAGCAGTTGTGTGTATTTGTTTTTGTCGTAGTGGGTCGCTGCTGATGTGTGTGGCAACGCGACGCGGCGAAGGGGGTGGCGGGATTGGGCATCGGTGTGCACGTAGCGAACAGGCTGTCCGGGCTGGATGTGTTGACCGTAACGTACGGCTAGTTCAGCGGCGATGGCTTGGCTACACTGTTGTTGATACTCGCCGGGTGACCGACTGATATGTTGGGTGATGATGAGATCGTCGATAGCAACGTCACCATTATGCAGACGTTCTAGATAGTCTTTGACAATACCGAGGAGCTGGGGCAGCATCTCTTGCATTTCATCAGCGTCTTCGGCACCGGCAAGACAGGTCAGTAGATCCATTTGAAGCTGCTTGATATATGGTGGGGTATCACGGCGTCGGAGTTCGATGCCCCGCACTTTGATGGTGCCATCTTCTTTGACGCCACAATAGCGGGTGAGAGCACCATAGGGTTGATTGCGGCAGGGAAGGAACATTATCCAGCGATAGCGCCCTTCAAACTCTATCGGCAGTCCCGTTTCCTCTTGGATGGCTTCACCTAGCGCTAGATAGTCGTCGACGGTGGCTCCCGGTTTCTGGAGCCAGACACAATCCACAATACCATGGAGCACTTGGAATCCTCGCTGTTCGCTTACGGCTTTAGTCTGTAAAAGGACGCGACGACTAAATGCTGTGACACATTCATAGGCTTCTACACGACCAAAACGTGAGGCCCGAAAACCTAGATAGCCAAAGGACACCACCAGCAAGAATTTCAGAGCCGCTTGTCGGGCTTCGTAGATTGGATTATCGTGACGATGCTTCTTGTAGTAAGTGCGTTTTTCGAGGATTGGTTTGAGGAAGGTAGGGACGATTCCGATTTCTCGTTGGCACAGCCAGTAGCCTAGTTCGGGG
>JAEOSA010000240.1 GCA_016840595.1 Candidatus Hermodarchaeota archaeon
TCATAAAAGTGGACTAGTTCTAGTGTCTATTGTTTTTACTGATAAGGAAGAACGAGTAAGCCCTGAACTGGTTTCCGGTTTTCTTTCAGCCTTACGGATGTTTGGGCAAGACCTTCTTGATGAAGATGTCGCCAGTATCGAGACAGGTAACTATCAATTTGTATGGGATCTGGCTGATCCGGTGCTTAGTGTAGCCTTAGCTGATCGAGAAGATGATGATGTTTCGATAATGGCCGTGTTGAAAACGTTGAATGCGTTGTTTTTGGATCGATATCAGAAGGAATTACGGCGATGGACGGGAGAAGTGGCACCATTTCGATCTTTCATTCCGATTGCCAGGGAAGTAGTGCAAGATTATCTTCCCACCTTCGAAAAACCTCCAGAATTGATGGAACTTCGTCCTGCGATCATTCGCCTGTGGCGCCGATTCGGTCCTGGTCTTGATATTCTTCTTTATGGCCTCTTGCGAGGAGCTCCTATCTTGGCAGTAGGTCGGAAGACGCGCAATCAGTCAGTGATTCGTGCGCTCCAAACCATGCGTCGGCGTCGGATTCCTGTCATGTACTTTGATGATGCTGGAGCAGCTCTACAAGTCTTACGAGATCGTCCCGCAAATATGTCCTTCATTCTAAGCTTGCCCAATCGTGCTTATGAAGCCACCTTCGCTAACTCTTCGAAAATGGGGCTCACTTATGTCTGTCTCCTTGTTGAAGAACACGTCGTGCTACCCGTTGGATTTGATCCACAACCCCTGAATATTGCCAATACCGTTGCACATGCCGAAAAAATGTTGGGTGAAAAGGGTGCCGAACTTCGTACAATTTCTGAGACTGCCTTCCTGACAGTCCGAGAACGAATCGAAGATGTAGCTCGACTCCTTGCCCAATCAACAGAAATCCCCGATGGTGAGGCAGCTAAGCTCCTACGATTATCAGACGAGGATTACAATATTTTCAAAGAGCTCGCAAGCGAAGGAGGTTACATTCGCCGTGAACGAAAAAAACTCGAATAAGGACCTAAAGAAACTTGAGGACGAACTCCGAACCTTTGCCACTATACATGATCTCCCCAAACGATATTTTGAACTAATGAATTCGGGAAGTGAATTAGCCAAAAAGGGTGATTTCACCCAAGCGGCTGAAGAGTTTACCGAGGCACGAAAGGAAGTCACTGGTATCATCCGTCAGCTTCTTGAGATGCCAAAGGATCCTAGGGCCCAGATGTGGCAATTCTTTGGTCTCCTTTGGGCGTTTAAGCTCATTAAACCAGTGTTCTATTGGTTGCTTGCACAGAGTGAAATCACTGATACCTTTGAAGATCGGAAGGCGTTGCTCATGGCAGCGGTTGGAGTTCAAGCTTTTGGTGCTGATTTGATACTTGCTTTTGAAAATCTCCATCAGAGTTTCAAAGGTGAAGATCTAGAACTGCTCCCTATGCTTGGAGAGGCCATACGGAATTTTGAATATCGACAGCAAGTTTTAGAAAAAGCACTTGAACAGCAGGGAATTCAGTTCAAACTCTGAGAAGATGACTTTTTATAGAGAATTAAGGCGATTTATATATTTAGAAGGAAGAACAGGGGCGACCCAAACCTTTTAATACGAGAAGCCGCCAGACCCCACTACAGCGGTATTTCTTCTCACATTTGGATGGGAGGAGAAGCCGTGTACTTCCGTTGGAGGAATTAAAATTGGCTGTAGATAAAATTGTAAAGAAAGCAATTGCCAAGAAAGCTCACCAAATGGGTTTCCAAGTTTCTGCTGCAGCTTACCAAGCAATCGATGACATTGTCGAGAAAGTTATTACGAAGGCAACCCATCGAGCTAAGGCAAACAAGCGTAAGACCTTGATGCCTCATGACTTCTAGAGCTTTATAGAAGTCCCACATGGCTGTGGGCAATCTCATCGGCGAGTGTGTTTCTCTGGGATTGTCCTAGCCCCCCTTTTTATTTTCTCCCCGATTCTAACAGACTTTGAATTTTGAACCAGAACGTCATTCAGTGTTGACTGTTGCTCCATTTGATGGGCTTTGACGACGTTGTGCTAATGGTGTGATGAGGTAGGTGCGGAGGAGAAAGTATAAGGATAGGAAAATGGCGACGAACCCGATGGCGACTGTTCCAAGGTAGAGTAATGTGCTGAGATAGCTGAGATTATAGACTATGGTTGAGGGTAAACCATGGACGTATTCGTAGGCGTACTGAGTAAGGAATATGAAAACGCCAAGGGCAGTTGGACAGGCTAATGGCATGGCAAGAACTGACGGAATGGCAGCGATGAGCAGTACAACCGTGAGAATGATTGCCCCAATGGCTAATGAGATGACAACGGGATCAAGAGGAATGCCAGAAAGACCTGACAATAAATACACGGTGAAACCAAGGTTGATTACAAGTGTGAGGAGCACAGTAGCGATACAGGTTCCTAGTATCCAACTCACAAGATATCGAACCCACGGAACATGGCTGGATTCAATGCCAAACACACCGAGAAAGCTGTCGTTGTAGCGATGAACCCAGGTTATACGATTCCGGGCAAGAAATAACACCAGAGATACAATTGTAATGATGATCGTTGTGATGATAATCCAGGTATTGCGAAGTTCCAAGCTCATCGTGAATTCCACCAAAGGTAGTGGGTTTTGAAGGGGGAGGTTCTCTAAATAGTTACGTGTCGAGGGAACTGTTCTCCGAAGAGAAGAAAAAATGAACGCAAGCGGAATTTATAAGCCGTTGTACCAAATATGATGTGAAGTGCAGCGGTGGAAACTGGTTATTGGAGGAACTAGTCATGTCCTCAACTGTTGATGCGCTAACAAAAATCTTGGAGGATTTGAATAGCTCAGGACGAGTTAAAGCAAGCATCATTGCCACGGATGAAGGGTTTGTCATCGCATCGGCTGTTCGCCGAGGTGTTGATGAAAAGGTTGCAGCTGCCATGGGCAGTTTTGTTCATAATGCGGCAGACCGCGCTAGGGAGGAACTAACCCTCGGCGCTATCCGCGATATCACAATCCGGTGTGAAAATGGGATTCTTGTCTGCAAATCCACCCAACTACAAGATGGGAAGTACGTGATATTAGCTGCGTTAGTGCCACGGAATACGCGGTTTTTCCTTCGTGGCATCAATAATGCGCTAAGAGAAATCAAAGTAGCCTTGCGTGAACTAGACGTCTAATTGCTTCACTAGTGAGAGTGATTTTGAGGTGAGTTCAGCTGGACTGGCTACATGAAGGG
>JAEOSA010000241.1 GCA_016840595.1 Candidatus Hermodarchaeota archaeon
GCAGTAATCGCATCTGCACCCACGAAGACTTTATCTGCACGACTAATGAGATGTCGAATCGCATTATCCGTTATTATCGAACAAGGAATCCCTGCCTCATCAAGCCAAGTCGCGGTAATATGTCCCTGGTATTTTGGCCGAGTTTCAGGAACATAGACAGTGAATTCCTTTCCCATCGAATAAGCAGTTTTCAGCACACCAAAGGCTGTAGCGCTGTTACAATATGTAAAGATAATATCTCCCTCGACTATTAGCCGTGAACCGATCTGCCCTATGGATTTGACTGCATTAATTGACAAATCAATGAAACCAGATCCAATCGTTTCCCCCGCTTCTCTTAATTCAACAATATTTTTGGTTTGATCTGCCTTCGACAGTAATCTGGTATAGAAATATCGCAATCCATTGGGTAAGGATACAGCAGTAGGTCGTGTCTCATATAGTGTTTGAGCCGCAACTGCTACATCTTTGAGTAGTTTTGGAATCCGTTTTGCTTTTGATTCATTGGTAGCAACCATTAACCCTTTTACGGCGGCACGTGCAATTCGTCCCGCACCCCTAGTTCGCATCGAACGAATATCCTCAGCAATGACTTGAACTTCTTGAGGGATGGCAACCATGTCTTTTCGCCGAGCCATTTAATACATACTCAAGGTATTAATGCTGCCATGGGGGCGCGTTGCCGTGAACCTTGATTGGCTAATAAAGAAATTCAATACCTACGAAATAGCAAGTGCCGATGGCACAGCTATTGCTGCAGCCTCGGCCTTGAAAGATCTCGCATTAAAAACCCAAGCCAAATCGGGGAAGGACCTTTTCGACCAAATAAAAGTCGCCGCATTGGGACTACGTGAGGCTCGACAAAGTTCAGCCGCGTTACATAATTGCCTTGATTTCATCGAAGATTCAGCACAAGCGACCTACCTGAAAAAAACTCCATTGAAGAAAATGCGGAGCATTATTAGTCAAGCGTGCGACGACTTTCTAACTCGCATAGATGAGGCAAAAGAGCGCATCGGAGAAATTGGATCAAAACGCATCAGGTCAGGAGATCGCATTCTCACCCTTTGCCGTAGCACGACAGTTCTCACGGTTTTAAAAAAAGTGGTGGAACAAGGTAAAGAGATTCAGGTTTTTGTAGCTGAAAGTCGACCCGATCTTGAAGGTCGATTATTAGCCAATGAAATCGCTGCCTTAGGTGTTCCCGTCACGCTCTTCACGGACTTCGCTGCTAGAATCTTCTTACCCGATATGGATATCATGCTCGCAGGAGGAGAAGCTATTGCCGCCAGCGGTGCAATCGTCTCTAAAGTTGGCACCGCAACCCTTGCGGCATTATGTCATGATGCACGTGTTCGTGTTCTTGTTGCCCTTGGTAGCTACAAATTCTCACATGAGACAATTTTGGGTCGGCTTATCACAATAGAGGAAGGAAATCCAGAACAAGTCGTCCCCACAAGTGAAATCGACTCAAAGATTACAGTTCGCAATCCCCTGTTTGATGTCACTGGACCTGAACATATCGATGCCTTAATCACAGAACGGGGCATCATCCCGCCTCAAGGTGCATATCTTCTTTTCACCAGCAACCAAGCACCCACAAAGTAGAAAGGCTCAAAAACCCCTAATGCGCGTGTGTCTCCGACAAGAAAAAGGAATGCTTCACCATGTCTCCTGCAACTTCTACCACGAAAAAAAACGCTAAAAAACTCGCTGTTGTTGATGGCGAACTCTGTGGCATTTGCCAAGCCTGTGCCACCGTCTGCCCTGTCAATGCCATTGAGGTAACAGAAAACTACATCATCGTTATTCCTGAGAAATGCACTGGCTGTGGAGTTTGCGTCAAGGTCTGTCCTGTAGGAGCCATTTCCCTTATCAATCGTTAAACTTGCTTCAATATGAGATGATAAAATGTCTGATGATAATCGTGTGATTGTGGTTGGAGCCGGACCCGCAGGTTCCTCAGTAGCTCAGGGCGTACTCCGTGCTGGCGGCGATGTAACCATTATTGATAGGAAAACCAATGTGGGAATTCCTGTCCAATGTGGAGAAGCCATTGGTAAAACCGGTCCCGGAGTAGCTGAAATCGAAATTCCAGAAGAATCAATTCGAGCGCCCCTTCGGGGCTTCCGGGTATATAGCCCTGGGTTACTCACTGTCGATTATGCTGAAAAAGAAACAAGTGGATTCATTGTTGATCGACGTGTTTTTGATAAGGAATTATTTGTTCGTGCCACCGAAGCTGGAGCAGACAGCTTGCTTGGTGCAAGAGTTATCGACCTTGTCCGGTCTAATGGGACGGTAACGGGAATAGTCATCCGGCATGAGGGACAACGAAAAACAATGAAAGCCAATGTAGTGGTGGGTGCCGACGGGATCAATAGTCAGATTGCAAGACTCACAGGCCTTCGCAAATCCTACAAACCTTCAGATATCGATTCCTGTTTTGCTTATGAAATGTCTAACTGTAATCTGGATGTCACCGATCTCATGCAATTTCTCTTGGGGAGTGAAGTATCGCCACGAGGCTATATCTGGATTTTCCCCAAGGGAAACAATCGCGCAAATGTAGGAATAGGTATCGGGGGAGGAATCGAAACTAAGACAGCGAAACAATACTTGGACTATTTTCTCCAACATCACGATGTAGCAAAAAAACAACTCAGTCAAGCTAGGGTAATTGAAACCCGAGTAGGCGCCCTTCCTGTATGTGGACCGAATCAAACAAATGTTGTTGATGGCGCGCTTCTTGTTGGTGATGCAGCAGGTCATGTTCATCCAATAACGGGTGGTGGAATGGGCTATGCAATGGTCTGCGGTAATATCGCAGGAAGAATAGCAGCAGAATGTTCCGCTAAGGGAAAGGTTGGTGCATCGCACCTACAGCAGTACGAAAAAGAATGGCGAAAACTTTACGGTCCAGAATTTGACCAATCTCTCAAGCTCCGAGAACTCCTTCTACAAACCGATGACGCAACACTGGATAAACTAGGTGAAATTGTCACCGGGGAATCCATCGTCAAAATGACAGCAGGGAAGAAAGTGAAAATTTTCATGAAGGCGATGGCAACCCGAGATAGAAAGCTTATCGTGCTGATGCAAGAATTACGAAAACTTCGTATGGTCTAATAATCGACCAATAACGGTAAACAACTTTAAATCATCATTTTCCTCACATAAACAAAGAAACTCGAGGTTTACACCATGGCATCCTCAACCAC
>JAEOSA010000242.1 GCA_016840595.1 Candidatus Hermodarchaeota archaeon
TGATTATGTTCCTCCTTATCGACCATTTGACTAGAAACGACCATGTACATCGCCTCTAACCCTGTTAGCGGAGGATTGTCTTGTTTCCGAAACTCATACACTTGTTTCATCAATTGGCGATTCTTGTTCATCACCTCAATGCCCCGATCTATGTCCTTATTCGAGATGGAGCGTCCAATCCATTTTTCCAACGCCTTCTTGAAAACTTCGAGTTCGCCGCTTAGATAGGGATAGGCATGTGGGGTTTGGACTCCATGGGGCGTATACATGTAATAGCTGAATTCTTGTGGAATGTGTTTTACCCAGCTATTGTAGGTTTGGCGGATATGGAGACACGATTGCGAAATCATGATACCGTTGAGATAATCGAAGCGACCTTTCAACCCTTGAGCGAGGCAGTCACGGCAAAAGGGGCAAAACATCCCAAAGATATGAGGTTCGGTAACGTCCTGTGCTTCATGGCTTCCAAGGATTCGAACGGGAAGAACATCTGCAGCAATAAGGAGTTCTTCAGGGACATAAGTGCAGAAGTAGCCGAGAACTTTTCCGCCAGTTCGCTTTTTCCAAGCTTGAGCATAGTCGTGGCGGTCTTCATACCATTCTTTGAATTTATCAAACATAGAGATCTTCCTGCCCTGAAACACACTAAGAAGGGAGTGTTTACTTCAAGCAGTACGAGGATGAATTTCCTTAAGAGTTTTTGCAAAACTGTTTTATAATGATGGTTCAATATTCAATGTTGATTAAAGAAATTTGGATATCTATGCACAAAGAAAAACGGAGTTCATCACATGACCAATTGGCATACCGAAAGGATTCGAAACTTGCTTTCGGTAATCACACACCCATCTCGAGTAGCAATACTAGAATTCTTGTCCGATCGTGATTTTGGTACGAATAAATCACTTCGGCAACATCTCAAATCAATACAACCTCAAACTGGAGGGAATTCACCAGCCGTAGTAACTCACCATGTCTCCTTGCTAGAAAAAAACGGGCTAGTCAAACATTCTGAGGAGGATGCCCGGGTTATTGTTGCTACAGTCATGGGACGCAGAATAACACGTATGCTCAGACAAATGGTTTCAGATTCTGACCTGGATGAATCCTGGGATCGTTCCCTCTAGAGGTTGAAACCTTGTTCTCGAAGGACTTGCGTAAGATTCTTTCCTTGGTCGCGGGCGCGTTGTAGGAAAAATCGAAGGTAACGATCAAAGAAAGGATTGCTGCCCTTAGCGGCGAGAGGGATTCCGAGAACCAAATCACCTTGTATTAGATCTAGTCTTTGAGCAGCCATTCCGACGGACCACATCATTCGATTATCAATGAAGTGTTGCGCGGCTACAGTTGTTGCAGAGGAGAGAGCAATACCTAGGTCCAAAATTTTGAAAGCACAAAGTGCTGTGGTTTTGTTTTGGCGGATAGCTTCTTCGTAATCAGCACAGGTTTCGAAGCCACAGGCCTGACAATCGAGGGTAAGTGGAGGACGTTTGGCCCGAATACCAATGAGGAAAATTGTATTACTCTCCTTTACGGCTTCGGCGTCGGGTTCTAAAAACCAGAAGGTTTGGCTGGTAAGGTCTTCTTGTCGCATTCTTTGGATTTCTTTGGCAATTTGCTTTATCGTTGTTCCTGAGACAATTTCAATGGTAAGATCATCGAAGCCTTTGGATTTCGGTGCAGTTGTGGCTGCAGCTGCCATTAAATTAGCAACGTGTTTCACGGCCGCGCCGGTGAGCTTCTCTCTTTTTGTTGGTATTTCATTCACCTTTTTGCTAGAATTTTTTCTTCTAACTGACAATATTTTCGTGGGGTTACTTCTTGGGTTTTCTGCCGGTAACAGCGCTTACGATATTCCAGAATTCCTCTTCTTTCAGGCCTAAACGGGTTTCTCGGAGAAGTTCTGCAGCACTTTGCAATTGACGAAGCATTTCAACTTTGTCTCTAAGTTTGTGTGTCTCTTTTACTTGTAATACAATTTGCTTGATTTGTTCATCGGTGGCTTCAATGTTTTCTTGTTCGAGTTTTGTTTTCACAATTTGGCTCCCAGTGTGTTTGCCCATGTAGAATTCAGTCTTACGTCCTACAGTCTCAGCAGGGATGGGTTCGTATGTTAGCCGATGGGAGAGGATGCCATGAACATGGATGCCTGCTTCATGTGAAAAGGCATTTTCTCCTGTGATAGCTTTGTGTACTGGTAGTAGGATGGCAAACGACTGACTCACTAAATCAGCAAGTTCTTGAATTCTTTCAGTGTTGATGCCTGTTCGAACATTATACAGGAACTCTAGTGCCATGACCACTTCTTCGAGAGGTGCATTACCTGCACGCTCTCCAAAACCTGCAACACAAACGTGGGGAACCGTAACACCCTCTTCGATTGCAGCCAGCGTGTTAGCAGTGGCTAATCCAAAGTCATTGTGATTATGAATCGAGAGGGGAACTTTACGCTTGACCTCTTTATAGAGACGATCACGGATTTGAGAGACTAAATATCGCATCGATTCAGGTCTCAGAAAACCTACGGTATCCGTAATTACGACGCGGTCGGCACCAGCCTCAATTGCCGTTTTGAAAATTTTTACGGTATTATCAATGCTAGTGCGAGAAGTGTCTTCGGTGACGAAATCAACAATGACTCCATGCTTCTTTGCATATTCAACACAGTCGGTTACGATGTTGAGTGCATCTTCAGGGGTTTTTTTGAGCTTGTATTTTAGGTGAAGATTGCTGAATGCTATGAAGATGGGGACTTCTTCTGCTCCAGATTGGATTGCGACATCAATGTCTGATTTGATGGCTCGAGCTGGAGCGCATATCTTAGCTTGTTTGAAGCCCTCGGCAGAAATTCGTCGAACGACTTCTTGTTCATCTTTTGAAACTGCAGGAAAACCGACGTTGATAATGGCAATGCCCATTTCATCCATTATCTTTGCGATTTTGATTTTTTCGTCAATTAATAGACTAGTTCCAGGAGTTTGTTCACCATCGCGGAGGGTTTCATCCCAGATAAGAACTTCTTTGGGCAGATGCTTGGGTTTGGTTTGTGGAACTTTGTTGAAGTTCACAATTAAGCCATCTGCTTCTAATTCGTCAAGCAGCATTGTTCTCAGCCAGCCTGATTAATCAATATTGATAGTATAGACTTAAGTCTCTTTCTTGTGTATATTGCAGGCATTAACGAATACGGAT
>JAEOSA010000243.1 GCA_016840595.1 Candidatus Hermodarchaeota archaeon
CTTTGTATTTGATTCACCAGGGATTATCTATCATTCAGGACGCCCTCTTTTGGAACCATATTTTGTCCAAAATTTTCTGAAAGATATCCCCTCCTGTACAGAGGTGGATGGAACCAGTACTGACGAATTGGTTCGAAAATTTTTCAATACCGACTATCAGTTTCTAGATTCCGTCATAATATATCCTTCCCAAGAACCGATAGCTTCGCCATTCTGTGCTATTGTTGGAACGAGTTTTGGAAAGGATAGTCTCCTGACCTATGCGGTAGCAGACGAAATCGGCCTTCAACCTGAAATGATCTATGTTGTAGAGCAAAGCATGACCTATGAACAGAAACACAAAACCGAATTGGCGAGGCGCTTCAAAAACGAATTCGGGAAAGAATTAAACATTTTGAAGCATGAAACTGGAAAGCTTCGAGACTATCCCCACTTGGGGGTACCTCCAACAGAGTTTGGGTGGGGTCTTCAGACAACCGAATATGCACTGGAATTCATACCCTTTGCATACGATCTTAATGCTAAGTATCTTCTATTTGGCAACGAACAAACCGCTGCTGCGACTTACTTAGATGCCCACGGTCGATGGGTGGTTCATCCCTGCTACGATCAATCACATCGCTGGACTGTACACATTGATCAAATCACACAGAGTTTCTCTGGACGTTCAGTTCACACTGGAAGTCTAGTTGAACCACTTATGGACATGATGATCCAATATATCCTCGCTCATCGCTATCCTGAGCTTGCCAAATATCAGATGAGTTGCTTTACGGAAACTGAAGCAGGTCGAGATTACCGCTGGTGTCATAACTGTTCTATTTGCGCCAAAATGTACCTGATGTGTGTGGGGAGTGGAATCGATCCGAAGGCAGTTGGATTACAGAAAAATATGTTAGAACGAGAGTACAAGCGATTCTTTACGTTATTCGGTGGAAAATCAATTACGTTGACATACGCCCATACTAAGGTGGGCCGTGACGAACAACTTTTTGCGTTCTACTTGGCAGCTAGAAAAGGTGCTCAGGGAGGTCTAATTGAAGACTTCAAAGCGAGTCCCTTATATCAGGAAGCGAAAAATCGAGAGGAAGAACTCTGTAAAACCTTTTGCTCGTTATATGATTCAATCTCTGTACCTCACGAATTAGAGAACAAAGTGCTCTCAATTTACAGAGAAGAACTAGCTTCATTCCAGATTTAGCAGAACAAATGCGAGAGGTTAATATTTTAATTCTACCAGATTTGTTCTTTAGGGGGGACAATCCTCATGCGAATAGCATTGATTTTGAATACTCGTCATGCAGAATCTGAATTTGAGGTAGAATACGATCCTCCTCATACTGTTGAGCTTATAAAACATGGCATTATAGCCACTGGCCACAATTATGTCTTTATTGAAGCAGATGAGAATTTTGTTGAAAACCTCAAGGCATTGAAACCAGATCTTGTATTTAACCGAGCAGAAGGGCTACGAGGCGATAGTCGAGAATCCCATGTGCCTGCAATACTTGAAATGCTTGGCATTCCTTATGTTGGCTCTAATGTGTTGACCACCGCGATTGGGCTCAATAAAGCTTGGGCTAAAAAGGTTCTCCTCTACCATGGCATATCTACACCAAAATTTGGTGTTTGCAAAAGTGATCAAGAGGCTGAGAGAATTAAAGGAGGATTCCCCTATATCCTGAAACCTAACGAAGAAGGCTCTTCCATGGGGATCACCGAAGAAAACCTGGTTTATGACAAAACGCGATTACGCGCAAGACTTAAACGGATGATTGAAGAATATCAGCAACCTATTCTCATTGAACAATTCATTCAAGGTAGAGAATTCAGTACTGGATTACTCGGACGACCTGGCCAAAATCCAGAAGTTCTTTCTATTCTAGAAATCGATTTTTCAAAATTTCCAGAAGTAGGCGGAGTATTCGGACAACGAGCCAAAACTGTGTTGGACTCATTAGATCATTACATCTGTCCGGCACAAATTCCTAAGAAATTGAAGACACTACTTGAACGCCTTTCGATTAAGGTTTGGCATGCTTTGGATGTTAAGGATTTTGCGAGAATCGATTTTCGAATGAATGATAAAGAGGAATTCTTTTTCTTGGAGATTAATCCTTTGCCGGGTATGGATTTTGATACGGAGGAAAATGATCTCTCATTCTATCCTTATATGGCAATGAAATCGGGCTATACCTATGATGAACTTATTCGCCGACTTCTGGAATCTGCCTGTGCCCGCTATGGTCTAAAACTATAGATCTATTGAAACTCTAGTTGTCTCATGACGAATTTTGGGGAGAAAAAAATTGGGTGGAGCAAAATTGATCTACCAACCTGAAAGAAACAACCCTCAATGGCGAAAGCTCTTGTTCGAGCTAGCCAAGATGTTTGAAGGAACACTAGATATAATTTTCCCAATGGAGTGGAACGAGCAGTATTTCTCTTGGTTTCACATTATTGAAGAGGAAGATTTCCGGTGGGAGTTGCGATATTCCTTTGAAGAAATCGCGAAAATTCTTGAAAACCCAGATTTGGTTTTTTGGTTTGTCACTATGGATGGTGAACCTCAAATCTTACTCCTTGGGTATTCAATTCCTCATGAACCAGTGAAATCCTTTTATTTAGATACCTTGGCCGTTCGACGCAGGGGTAAAGGCATTGGCCATATTGTTATAGATTTCCTGATTCGTTGGGCCCGAACAAAACAGTATCAGACAATAATTTTAGACACTGAATTAACTGATGAGAAAGGAATTCCTTTACAGCAGTTATACGCAAAGCATGGGTTTAGGATTATTGCCCAGTCTGAGACTGGAAATATTACTATGAAATGTGTCTTGTGATATTCAGCATTTGGGAACTGCTTGGGCACTTGATTAATCAAAGTCTCTGCCAGTTAAAATTGCCACAAAGGTTCCTTTCACGATAAAACCTTCTCTGCCGAGACCTTGCATAACAGCTAGGGTGCTAGCGGCTGCGGGCAGAACACTTAAACCTTCTTCGGAACGGACTAGCTTTGAGAATTCTATCATTTTGGCGTCCGAAGCGTATTCTGCGAAACCTCCAGATTCGTAGAGTGCATCAAGGGCAAGTTGTCCGTCGAATGAACGCCAGTTTGTTAGAGGTTCATTGATTTTGCTCTCCTTGATTTCCTCAGGTTTTAGATCAACTAT
>JAEOSA010000244.1 GCA_016840595.1 Candidatus Hermodarchaeota archaeon
TTCTTCTTTTTAACCATCTCTTGAACGTCGTTATAGATCTCTTCGCCCACGCATTCTTTGGCGTACTCACAATACTCTACGCAGGACATTGTATCATTATAAACAGTAAAGCCGCAGTTGTCACAATCCATCTTCACGTCACTGGTGAACATTTCTATCTCTTCCGAACACCGCGGACAGGTCTTGAAGATGATGCTAGGTCGTTTTAGAGGCACGGCTCCAGGGCAGTCATCGATAATTTTCATGGTTATCAGCCATGAGTTAACACCGTTGAGCTTAAAACCAGTTCCCTTTTCCTAATCTGAAGACTCTTCCTCTTCCTTAGTGTCAGGTTTTACTTCTTCCTCACCAGGAATCGGTTGCGATGTCACTTTTTCAATGGCGGCAATCAATTCATCTTTTAGCTCTAAGGAGATGCGGACACCTTTTTTCGTGGGGCGCCAATCCGCTTCACCTGCCTGATAGTAGATACGGATGTCAATTCCATAGAAGCCCCGAAACTCGGATAGCGACACCCAGATTTTCTCTGTTTCACTCCGAGGCAATGCGATTGGTTCACCAATAATCGTCATGATATAATCACCTGTACCCCAATGACAAAAAGCACACTAAAAAGAATTGGTTTCCAGAAAAAAACAAGAAAAAGGCGGATTCGGCACTTCTTGGTGAATCGCCTACCCCGCCAAGTTTATTCGACAGTCTAATCAGCGGGTTCAAACATATCCTTGCCAACGCCGCAAACGGGACAGACCCAGTCTTCTGGGATGTCCTCAAAAGCGGTGCCTGGGGCAATGCCTCCATCGGGATCGCCGACTGCAGGATCGTAGATGTAACCGCATGCTGTACAGACGTACTTCTGTGCCATGGTAGGTCACCTATTTTTTGTGGTTTCTTTGGTGGTTATTATTCTTTGGGTATTATGATTAGGTTGTTATGCTAGTAGGTTTCACACAAGACTTCAAAGAATGGTGCGGGATGGAAGCAAGATGGACACTGATCTGGGGGTTCTTCACCTTCGTGGATGTAACCACATTCTCGGCAGACCCAGCTGGTAGGCTTGGATTTCTTGAAGACCATTTTGGCTTCGACTTCTTTGAGTAGAGCTGTGTATCTTTTGGCATGGTGAACTTCAGCTTGAGCGATGGCACGGACTTGTTCAGCGATGGCTTTGAATCCCTCTTTTTCTGCTGTATCAGCAATGTCGGGGTACATTTTGGTGTGTTCATGAGTTTCCCCCTCAATGGCTGCTTTGAGATTGTCTATGGTTTTTCCAACTTTCAAAGGAGCCACTGCGTCAACGGTGATTTCAGGCATGGATTTACCAGTTTGCTCCATGACGGCATGCGCGGCACGCCAGAAGTTTTTCGCATGAACGCGTTCGTTATCGGCGGTTACATTGAAGATTTCGGCGATTTGTTCGAATCCCTCTTTTTTAGCAATTTTTGCATAGATATTGTAGCGGTTGCGTGCTTGGCTTTCACCGATGAAAGCTTGCACGAGTCCGATTAGGGTTTTAGACATCGTAATCTAACCTCGGTCGATGTATCACTTGGGTTCTGGATAAGAATCTTTGCGATTTCTAGCCAAAGCAGCCTTTTGATGCTAGAGGTTGGGTTTAAGAGGAGAAACTGCCAGAAGGGGCAACAGCTTTGTAGAGTTCAATGCAAAGAATTGGCTGGAGTGTAGCTCGGATGCCTTCAGAAGTTATGAATAAGAAGCTCAAGGAACTCCGAAAACGCCTAGAGAAAGCCCGAATGGGTGGCGGAAAAGAGCGGATTGATCGGCAACATAAAGCAGGCAAGATGACAGCCCGAGAACGGATTGACAAGTTGTTGGACCCAGGGAGTTTCATGGAATTTGATGCCTTAGTGGAGCACCGTGTCACCGAGTTTAAGATGGATAAGCAGAAGATTCCTGGGGATGGGGTCATCACTGGTTATGGTACCATTGATGGACGTCTGGTCTTTGTATTCAGTCAGGACTTCACCGTGTTTGGTGGCGCCTTAGGTGAAATGTTCGGAGAAAAGGTCACAAAAATAATGGATCTGGCCTTAGAAGCAGGAGCCCCTGTGATAGGACTGAATGACTCCGGCGGAGCACGCATCCAAGAGGGAGTAGCGAGTCTCGGAGCCTATGGTGAAATCTTCTATCGAAATGTCATCGCTTCCGGTGTGATTCCACAAATTAGTGCAATTATGGGTCCCTGTGCGGGCGGAGCCGTCTATAGCCCTGCTGTGACGGATTTTACATTAATGGTGAAAAATACAAGCCGCATGTTCATTACCGGACCTAATGTCATCAAAGCTGTCACGGGCGAGGTCATCAGTTTCGAAGAACTAGGTGGAGCGATGGCCCATAACATCAAAAGCGGCGTAGCCCAATTTGCCGCTGAAAATGAAGAGCATTGTTTACAACTCATTCGTGAGCTATTATCATTTATCCCATCCAACAACATGGAGAATCCGCCAATTGTTGAGCCGACGGATAACCCGATGCGATCAGACCCGGGATTAAATGACCTCCTGCCTGATGATCCGACAACACCGTATGATATGAAACACGCGATTCTGAGTGTCGCAGATAATAATCGTTTCTTGGAGGTGCATGAGCATTTTGCACAAAACATGGTTGTTGGGTTCATCCGATTAAATGGTCACCCCGTGGGTGTGGTTGCGAATCAGCCCAACTATCTCGCTGGTACATTGGATATCGATGCCTCTGACAAGTGTGCCCGGTTTGTGCGCTTCTGTGATGCATTTAATATTCCTATCCTGACCTTCATGGATGTGCCAGGATTTCTTCCTGGCGTCGAACAAGAACACCGTGGAATTATTCGTCATGGTGCAAAGATACTCTTTGCCTATGCTGAGGCGACTGCGCCAAAAGTAACGGTCATCACACGCAAGGCTATTGGTGGAGCGTATGTTGTGTTAGGTTCCAAACATCTCCGGGCGGATGTCGTCTACGCTTGGCCCAGCACGGAAATGGCTGTGATGGGTCCAGAAGGAGCGGCTAACATTATTTTCCGTCGTGAAATTGAGAAAGCCAAGGACCCTGAAGCAGCCAGAGCGAAGCGCATCGCTGAGTACCGAGAACGATTCGCCAATCCCTACTCGGGTGCGGTTCGGGGATTCATTGACGAAGTGATTGAACCTGCTGTGACTCG
>JAEOSA010000245.1 GCA_016840595.1 Candidatus Hermodarchaeota archaeon
CGGTTCCACATTCAATAACCTCTCTAAGTGTCTCTATTGGAAGATCAAGGTGCAAAAGCTGTTTCTGTGGTGATTTGAATTTCATTTGGTCAAGGTGTGCTAGTTGGTTTTGGATTAGGAAATGAGCTAGTTGGATACGTCGATACCTCTTAATTGAGGGGCGGTGTTGTTTTGCTAAAGCGGTACCAGAAATTGGTGTAAAGGGGAAAAGGCCAATGGTGATTCCTTGATCGGTTAATTCTTGGAAGAGAGTAATAGCCTGTTCATCAGTTTCCCCCAAGCCAATTATGATATGAGTTGTTGTTCTACCAGCACCAAAGACAGAAAGGGCGTTTTGTAGCGCAGTGTTATGTTGTTCCCATCTGAATGGTCCTTTCACGCCGTTTCCTTTGATGGTTTCAAAGAGTTTCGGAGTAACGGCATCAAGGGAAATTGCGACCCGATCAACACCTAAGTTGAAGAGGTGCTGAATTTGATCTAGCTCTAAGGGTGGTAGAGCTATTGAAATGGGAACGGAGGGGAGGTGCTGCGTGAATTCTTTAACAAGTTGCTCGAGGTCTTCCATGAGGTTGGGGTAATATAGGGTTTGGATGCAGAGGCGCTGAAATTGCCCAGTTTGTTTTGTCATTTCAAGGGCGTGGACGAATTGGGAGCGAGAAAAGTTAGGCCAAGTGATTCTTGACAGTTGATTGGCTTTTGCATTACTGCTTCGGGCTTGGGCGCAAAAAGCGCAATTAGCCCTACATCGATTTTCAGTTGAGGTCATGGTGTACGCCGTTGTGGGTAAGGCATCGAGCCTACAGTGGAGTAAGTCAAGTGTAGCTGCTGTTCCAACTGATACACGAATAGACTCCGACAAGTGACTTACCTCATAGGGAAAGCGGCTAGTACGGGTGTGACTGTTATCTAGCCAGTATCCATAGGGAAAATTAGCCTTTCGGGTTTATGATATTTGGGCAAAAGCAATGAGGATAGCCAAATTTGTCAATTCGCGTTTGGACACAAAGGAGTTTTATGATTCTTCTTGACCTGATTTCCTTCTTCAAATTGCTTTAGATTTTATTATTTGAGATGTAGCTTAATTGAGCAGCCCAAAAAATAGATATTAAATAAAAGAGAATTGCTTCCAAGGTTTTTTATTCTGGAGCTTTTATTATAATCACGGAGGATATATCAAATGAGGGAAACCCAAGGCGATGATACTCTAAATCTATGGATCTTAAACACAAACCAACCATATCGCATTCTGGTAATTGACAAACCATATATGATATTTGCATATAGGTTTTCACAATCTAGTATTTGGGAATGATGTTAAGAAGCATTGGTGTTGAATACTTGATGAATATTTGATTAGGAGATGTCTGAAGTGTCCAGGGTTGAAAAGAAACGCAAACCGTTCAAACTTCAAATAATGGACTTACTTATAGAGATAGGGCTCTCATCTGGTATCGCTGATGAAGTCGCCTTTGAAGTTGTGAAAAAATCTGAAGAAGATACACCCATTGAAACAATTCGGATCATGATTCTCAAAAGCCTTCGAAAATATGACGCGAAAGCTGCACAAAAACTCGCGCTGCGGTTTCAGTACATTGAGAAGCAATTAGAAGATGTTCGACGAAAAACAGAACGAGGCGACGAAATCTACGATGAACAAGCAGTCATCGAATTGTTGAAAGCTGATGAAATAACTGCGGCTGAACTATTCTTTATGGAAGGACGTGCAGGACGAAGCTGGCAACGAAAAACAGACCATCGCGATGCTGGGTCCACTGAGTTAAGTCGCGAGGAATACTACGAGGATTAAGGAAATACCCTCGAATGGAGAGCTATTTCCCACCATTGCTTTACCTGACGAGGACATCCCCACACCGAAGCTTCGACACTTCATCACCATTATTATCTGTGGGCTAGTTTGTCTTATTGGGTGGCTTTGGTGGAGAGTATGGCAAATTGTCACCACACCGTTAGCTCAACAGCCTGAACTGATGATTCCCGTTAACACCCGCCTTGCAAGAAGAGAAACTGTTGAAGTCTAAGCACAAGATATTTTTCTTCATTATATTTTTGGGTGGAGATTTCGTAAAGGCAGAATCTCAGTTCATAGTAAAAACTAAAATCTCAAGTCAGTACTGAGATGACCGGTGTTGATATGCCAATAACTGGTCCTGAAGAAGAAGCAAAAACTGTGATTGAAGTAGCAAAACTCATGCTCATTGCAGCACGAACAGCTCCAAAAGGCAGAGGTATTGATGATATTGAAACCATGATTCTTACAGGAAAAGAAAAGGATGCCATTGCTAAACAAATGTACAAAATCTCCAAAGCCCCTGATGATCACTGGACACGCGATGCAAAGAATGTAGAGAAATGTACGGCGTTAGTTCTAATCGGCTTGAAAGGTCCCAAACCATTAGGTACAAACTGTGGGGCTTGTGGGTATGAAAACTGTGCAAAAATGCTTAAGGAGGGGCGGAAGCAGGGACTCTTTTTCGCTGGCCCCACTTGCATCATTAAAGCCCTAGATATGGGAATTGCTTTAGGAAGTGCTGTTAAGACAGCCCAAATTCACAACGTTGATAATCGGATTTTCTTCCGGGCAGGAGTAGGGGCATATCAGATGAAACTTATGCCAGATAGCACCATCATCATTGGTATTCCTCTAGCGGCAACGGGAAAGAGTCCATTCTTCGACCGATAGCTCGCTACAATAATTCTATAAGAAAATGGTAGCCCGGCGCGGATTCGAACCGCGGTCCCAAGGTTTCTCCACCGCAACTTATTGGCGAATCCAGAGCCTCGGATGATTGACCATAGTACCTCCTCTGTTGAAGGAGTCTACACTACCGGGCTGCAGCGTTGAAAGTCTCAGGTCTCTTTTTTAGTCTTTTTGGTTTTTGCCTTTGATTTTACCTTTGCCTTTGATTTTACCTTTGGCTTCGCTTCTGTTGATACTATTGGGGGTTTTGGCTCTTCAATTCGGCTAATTAAAAGACCGGAGTCAAGGTAAATCAAAAATTTATGGTCATCGTGAATGACTTCAAAGGGAACAGGGTACTGAGTCGCATCTTTTACTGCGTCCATTGTGACGAAGAAGACAGCACGTTCCCCACACACAGGGCATTTGAGGGCTTTCCAGAATTTTCGTGTTTTAGCG
>JAEOSA010000246.1 GCA_016840595.1 Candidatus Hermodarchaeota archaeon
ACAGGTGAAGAGATTCAAGCCATTGTTGAAGACCTGGTGTCAGGTCGCCTTTCGGATATTGATGTTGCTGCATTCCTAGTCTCAGAACAAATCCTTGGAATGTCTCTTGAGGAAACAGTCCATCTTACACGAGCTATTGCCGAAGAAGGAGAACAAATGGATTTTGGTGGAAACGTGTTTGATAAGCACAGTATTGGTGGAGTGCCTGGTAACAAGGTGTCATTGCTAATTGTACCAATTGTAGCTGCTGCGGGATTATTAATTCCAAAAACGAGTAGCCGTGCTATAACTAGTCCAAGTGGAACTGCAGATACTATGGAAGTTCTCGCAGATGTTGAATTTAACGTGGAGGAATTACAAAAGATTGTGAATAAAGCAAAAGCAGCTATTGTGTGGGGAGGTTCATTGAATCTAGCCCCAGCTGATGATCTTTTCATACGCGTTGAACATCCTCTACTAATCGATCCGCGCCCTCAGATGATTGCTTCAATTATGGCAAAGAAACTTTCAACGGGGATACAACATCTTGTGTTGGATATTCCTACAGGTCAAGGCTGCAAGGTTACTACTATGGAAGAGGCGCGTAAACTGAGCCACGATTTCATTACTGTAGGAAATGAGCTAGGAATAAATGTTCACTGTGCAATGACCTACGGAAGTCAACCAGTAGGGCATGCTATTGGACCGGCTCTTGAAGCCAAAGAAGCATTGGAAACCCTCATGGGAGGTGGACCTACGAGCCTTATTGAAAAATCCACTGGGTTGGCTGGTATTCTTCTTGAAATGGGAGGGTTGGCAGCGAGAGGCGCTGGACGAAAAATGGCTAAGGAAATTTTAACCTCTGGTAAAGCATTGAAGAAAATGCGTGAAATCATTGGAGCTCAAAATGGAAATCCAAACATTGAACCTGAACAGATTCCCATTGGAGAACACACATTTGATCTCCTTGCGCCTTCTGATGGATACGTTGCAACACTAAGTAATCGGGCCTTAGTGAGAATTGCCCGGGCTGCAGGCACACCCAAAGTACATGGCGCAGGACTCTATTTACATGCTAAAGTTGGTTCGCGTGTGAAAGAAGGGGATGCAGTGTTTACTGTGTATGCGGAAACCGAAGGAAAACTGAGCGACGCCATCAACGTAGCCAAAAACTTAATGCCGTTCACTGTGGAGGGAATGCTCCTGCACACACTAACAGACACCGAACAATTCTGATAAAACCAGGTAAGATGCCGATGTCAGGACCCAAAGAGCTTGAAGACTCCCATATAATTTCCAGTGCTCATGAAGTCCACAAAGCCTTTCATATTTCGCGACGAGAAGCATATCTCGCAATTGCACTTTTCATATTCTACCTTCTTTCGCTCTTTGTGTTACAGAATATCTTTGTTTTAATAATCAGCACCATGGCTTTAGCCCTCTGGCTCACCTTTCGCGCTTCCCACTTGGCGATTGATGGAATCGAATCATTAGGCGCTTTTGCGGGGCTTAGTGCCTATTTCATCGGAGTCCTCTCCTCACTAGCTTCCAATACACCAGAAGCCGTTGTAAGCGCGCTGACGGCCTGGCGAGGCTTTATCACAGTCAATCCCGAGCTGGTCCTTATTGCTGTTCTAAGCGTTGTTATGGCAGCGGGATTTAATATCTTGCTCTTAGGCTTTGTTGTTGTCGTATCCGCCCGTAAAACCGGCATCATTGATGTCCCTCGAGAAGTCATCGAAGATGACGCAGATCTAATCCGCTGGACTATTGTTGCAATGGGCCTGCTCTTTGCCTTTGGTATTCTTCATTACATCAATGAACTTATTATTGGAGCTCCAATCACTCTCCAGTATCTTCCACCGATTGCTGGATTTATGATGGTCATTTCATATCTTCTATACGCAATTTATTCGGTTAAAAAACCAGTAAAGGAAGATCGGGTAATTCCTATACCACGGCATACTAAACGAAATTCTGCAATTTTATCAATTCTGGGATTTGTAGGAATATTCATCGCGGGATATTTACTGGCAGAAGCTGTTGAACTGACCTTTGAGTTTGTACCGTGGACAAGCATTCCATATCTTGATGCTCAACGAATCGTGATAATGGCAATTCTCATCGGGGCTGCTGGCGCGCTTCCTGAACATGGCATTGCAATTATTGCAGCAGCTAAGAGTAAAGCAAGCATTGCAATAGGCAATACTTTGGGTGGAACCATACAAGTTCTGTTACTCATTGTGGGTGGTGTATCGATTTTTCTTCCTCTTCCCTTAACCGCGGCCGTCCTTCTCCAATTTGCCACAGCAGCTGGCTCTTTATGGTTCTTGATACGGGCTATGACAGATGATCAGAGAGTTGACATCTTTGAAGGCGCGATGATTCTCCTCATGCAAATGTTTGTCTTCGTCATCGTGTTGGTTCCCATTTAAGATAACCGCAGATGAGGTTCCACCGCGTTTTACCTTAACAAACTCTTTTAGGTAATTGGGAGAAGTTCTAGGATTAGCTCGAGAACCAATTCGGCGGGAATGCTGTGACATTCGAGAGTATTGAAGGGTATATGGCGCAAATGCCTGCCACTATCCTGTCACGATTAGGTTTAGGCGCTCCTTCGAACCTAGTTCCGGGTATTGATCTATCCACTTATGACCCAACAGAGCGAATAGTAATCGTTCATTTGGATAATTTTGGATTGCTCGAAGTAGTGCTGCATAAACCACAATTTTTACTTAAAGAAGCACGCCAAATTCTCACCCTCGATACGCCGAATGGTTTCGCAGCAAATGTCATCGATGAGCTAATACATGGAACCCAACAGGATGGATTTCATCTATTTTCTTATGTTATGAACCAAGGCAAATCAGCAGTGCTTGTGGACCGAGAAGAGCAACGTGAAACCGCAGGTACCGCGAGTTTCCGTCCAGCGGATTCAGATATGCGTACATACATTGAAACAGCGAAACTTCTGAATCGGTCAGATCTTCTGTATATTCATTTCCTCGATTTCGACACGTTGTACAAGGAATACACAAACCGTCCACCACTAGAACTAGCTCAAAAGCTGCTTCATCGCACAGATCGCTGGCTTCTTGGCTTTTACAAGCAGGCTCGTTCCAACACGCTCTTTCTTATTCTCGGAAACCAAGGGCAACGGGATTATGGTTTGAAGT
>JAEOSA010000247.1 GCA_016840595.1 Candidatus Hermodarchaeota archaeon
TCTGTGACGGATATTCTCTTCTGGGAACCACTGGAGGACTGATAATATGTCATTTGATAAAATCCGTGATCCACGTAAACTTCGTCATCAAATCGGACACATGGAATGTGATTACGTCTACACAGCCGGTGTTGCTGGGGAACGCTTCTACCTAGCTCTACGCGAAGACGGGAAGCTTCTTGCGACCCAGTGCGACAAATGCAATATCACTTACATGCCTCCACGTATGTACTGTGACCAATGTTTCGCTGAACTAGCCAACTACAAGGAGGTCCCACCCACAGGGATCATCGAATCCTATACGATTACCTATTTTGATATGGACGGTGAAGCCCTCCCCGAACCCCTTGTGCTAGCCTTCATCAAAATTGACCAAACTGATGGAGGTCTTATCCACAAGGTTGGTAACATCAAACCGGAATCACTCAAAATTGGGACGAAGGTAAAAGCCCTCTTCAAAGACAAAGCTCAACGAACCGGTGCCCTCACTGATATTAAGTGCTTCCAACCCGCCTAGCAGTGCTTACTTCCAAAATAACTGAATATTCACACTCAGAATCTTAATCCGATTCAGGTTCACTAACGGGCACAACTGGGCTTCTGGTAAGTAATTCGATATCGTACTTGGTAAGTCAGTTCGTCTTCTGCTTCAAAATCAACCACAGCTAGACTAATCGGTGACTTATCGTCAAGCTCGAAGATTAAATCTTCAAAATAATCCAGGACACCACAACTTTGACAAAACACTCCAGTGAACCGGACGTATAGTTCGTTATTATCAAAGCCGATGAATTCAGCATGGGCTTCAGGACTACGAAGTCGGTTAAAATTGGAAATCGCCCGATCAATGGATATTGGTGGTGCTGGCATGAATTGCATTCTATGTTTATACTGGTTTTGAGCGCTTCGGTTTTACCAATTATAATAACATTAGGCACTCTTTGGCTGCAAACTTTGTAATAGGCCTTGAGCCATGACTTTAATGAATAACGGTCGCGCGGCAGGAGGAAAGACCTCGAGCTCGTCAGCGAACCGCTGCTGAATCGCCTCCTTCACAGCAGTTTGGGATGGTTGATTTTGCCAAGCTTGTTCAACGGTTTCCTTCCAAGAGTCAAGGGTGACAAGGGCTCGATCGAAAATGACAGGAATGTCAGACCCTGTTACCGCCCCAAAATGCGAAAAAACAAGAAATGATGGGTCATAGGTCCGTAATTTTTCAATGGATGATTTATAGAGGTCAAACTTGAAACTCGGCGGAAATGACGTCGGCGTCACGGAAAAACGCTTTGGACCAAGTAAACCCATGGCATCGCCGGTATACAATGTCCTAGTCTCCAACTCGAAATACGCTACATGATCAGAGGTGTGTCCAGGCGTTCCAATGACTTCTAGTTCTACACCCCGCCCAAGGTCAAATCGAGACCCATCTTGAACTTCTTGGGTGGGAATATCGGGAGGTAGGGGTTGAATATCTTGAGCGAAAGACCCAAAGATCTGACGCGCTCCTTCATTCAACCGATGTGGGTCATGGAGTGTTCCAATCGCATACTTATGTCCCACAACCGTAACTTCTGGAAGAGAAGTTGCTAATGGTGTGGCGCCACCACAATGATCACCATGTCGATGAGTCACACAAACATATCGAACTGTGTCCAAGGGCACGGCACGCTCTTTTAGAGTTGCTAGAATTTGTTCTCCACACTTATGATGACCTGTTTCAATAATTGCAGTATCCTGCCCCCGAATAAGTAAAACTCCCGTGGTGTGGTGAAAATCCCAGCCCTGGACATCAATTAAATCTACTTGCTTTGAAAGCGATTGAGGTTGTATGATAAATGGCAATTTTTTCCACCAACTGAAACCGGATAGCTCTTCTGTATTGAAGCTAGAAAAGCCTTTTTGCCTTTCCTAACCTTGGAACTGTAAATACTTCCGTTGTCACTAATCATAGATTCTGCGAGGGTTACTTTGGTGGAAATTACTCCTATTCGAATCACACGGAATACATATTGTATTGGCGGACCCAACATCACTGACCCAGATGATTGTTTCATCTATCTGGTCGACCTTGAGGGGCACCTTGTCCTCATTGATGCTGGTATCGGTCGAAGTACTGATCGCCTTTTAACGAATATCAAGCAACTCAAGTTGAACCCGAAGGATATTGAACTGCTCATCTTAACCCATGAACACGCCGATCACATAGGAGGCGCTGCACCCCTTCAGAAACGGCTGAAATGCAAGATTGCTGCACACAAAAAAGCAACCAAAGTCATCAGTGAAGGTGATCCAGTTGGAAGTGCTGCTGATGTATATGGTATTTCTATTTCACCAACACCCATTGATGTAACCTTATCCAATGACAAAGGAACAGTACCAGTGGGAAACGGGACACTCCACTATCTCCATACTCCAGGGCATACACCCGGTAGTATTGTCGTATATTGTAACGATGGTGACCGACGGATTCTCTTTGGACAAGATCTCCATGGTCCTTTCAATGCAGCGTGGGGAAGTGATATCACTCAATGGCGAACCTCTATGAAGCTGGTTCAGGACTTAGAAGCTGACATTCTCTGCGAAGGACATTATGGCGTTTATCGTGGCAAGTCCGCAGTTCGCCAATTTATTCTCGGGCTCTTAAAGCAATACACCTAATCCAAGATTATCTGTTTGGAGTTTTTTGCCTTCTGTTAGTTAATTCTCCCGCTCGATAATGGTAGCGGTGCCTAATCCTAACCCGCAGCAAAAGGTAGCCAATCCATATTGGCCTTTGTTGTGCTCTAATACATTGAGCAGCGTAGTAATGACGCGAGCACCTGACGCTCCGAGTGGGTGTCCTAACGCAATTGAGCCTCCATGGGCGTTGAGTCGTGGGTCGGTGAGTGGATCAAATCCAAGCATTTTGCCTGCTGCAATCACTACGCTTGAAAACGCCTCGTTCACTTCGATAGCGTGGAGGTCATCAATGGTGAGATTAGCTCGTTCTAGACAAGGAGGTGTAGCAAAAATTGGACCTTCAAGACACACTACGGGTTCTGTACCGACAACAGCTTGGGCTTTCACAATGGCCCTGGGTTTGAGTCCATGTTCGTCTGCTTTTTCACGTGACATGAGCATCACAGCTGCAGCTCCATCATTAATTGGGCAGCAG
>JAEOSA010000248.1 GCA_016840595.1 Candidatus Hermodarchaeota archaeon
CCTCGTCCTCTTTGACACACAACCTCCTGTGTTCTTCCTCAATGACATGGACAATGTCGGCCTCAAGTTCAGGATGTTTGGGGTCAATGTGAATCCAGTAGAGTGAGGGAGGATCCTTATTCGTGACAGCAACAATCCTCGAACAGCCGAGTTCCTCAGACTCATCTATTGACTCCCATATGTTGATGAGATCGTTATCATTAGCCGTGTACTCGTTTCCACATGGCCCATATCTTATGTTCTCAAACTGAGAGGGAATCCAATTCCGGAATGATCTTGTAGTGCCGATACTCTGGGCAAGAAAGGACCGCACATCTTCGAAATCCTCATCCCAGACGAAATCTCTTCTAACAATCACTCGGGCCACCAATTCCCCAGTCGACTACCAGGATTTCGTTGACGTGCTTAAAAGACAGTTAGTCTCTTCGACAAGAGAAGATATGCACATGAAAGCCTGGTTTTGCACCAAGGGTTCAGTTTATCTACGGCAAAACGAATTGTTCAAGGATGAAGAAAAGATTCCTAACACGAGCCAGCGCCATAACAGCAACACTTCTGGCTCTTACTCTCCTAGTAGCCTCCACCGCAAAGCATTCGATTGCCACAGAAGTCTGGTCTGATGATTTCGAAGATGGTGACTATCAAGGGTGGGTCACTCCAAGTAGTTACACAGTTTCAGAGGGTGTTCTCCGTGCAAATCGTCCATCGGCAATCATCTTTCGTGAAAGTACTGTTTCGGTAGGTACTTGGAGCTTTGATCTATTCCATGTTCTGCCCTGTAATGAGAACACATACGTCTTCTTCATGAGTAGTGAGCCAGAAGAGCCTCTTTGGGTCGCTTACGCAATCGAAGTGGGTGTTGCGACAAGAGGTGATCTACAGTGGCCCATCTACAAGCTTAGGGTGAGTTCGCCTGATAGCAATCAGGAGAACATTCCGCTTACTTCTTGGGAGATTCTGGCATCTCACGATGGAAGCCCTGGTGAATTCGGGTGGTTCCGTTTTGCAGTGACAAGAGACCAAAGTGGACTGCTTTCGGTCTTTGTGAATGGAACACTGGTAATGCAAACCGTTGATACGCAGGTCGATGTATCCGAGTACTTTGGAATGATTCTCCATACTGATCGCGCTGTTGACAACATCATAGTGAGCGACTCGATTGATTTTCAAACCTCAGAGGTCATAGAACCATTGGCCCTTCTCCTTGTTTCCGGTACACTTCTCGTGACGATTTCGGCGTTTGTGATAATACGCCGGAAGTAGCACGAGGACCGATCCTTCGATATTTCAGGAAACTGCATCCCAAGTAAACGTACGTCCCATCGTTTTTCGGTGCCCCTAGTCGATTTGTGGAATTCCGATTAGGAGATATTTTTTACTATTAACCTTAAGTATAAAATCATCAATGGTATCAGGCCTAGATAGGCTCTTTCGACTATTCAACAACCCCGTCTCTAGCGCTAACGGGGGGGTTCCTATGGCAAGACTCAAAGGTATCGGATTTGGAGGCGTACTTGTTCTAGTATTCGTAATCTCTCTGCCAGTGGCGGCCATTGTCTACCCTGCGTCCCAAGGTGTCTTAGCAGGTAGCGGAGAGGCAGAAGCGTCCACCTACGTACAACGGGGGCCCATCAGAATAGTCGGTGACTCAGACTTCGAAGAAATGGATTTCCCTGGAGATGGTAGCGAGGCCAACCCCTATATAATCGAGGGCTACTCCATAGCCTACGACGGAATATGCATCAGCATAGCAAAGACATCCGTGCATTTCATTGTTCGCAACTGCATCTTGGAGAGTGGTGACGATGATCGCGATTGCACTTGGGACGGTTGCCATGGCCGGTGGCATCGTCGAAGCATTGGGATTCTCCTTGAGAAGGTAGACACGGGAACCATAGAGTCTTGCGTCATCTTGAAAAAGAGAATCGGTATTCAAATCTCCAAGTCCGAAGGAGTCTTGATCGGGCACAATGGGATAACAAAGGCATGGAAAGGCATTCTGATTGAGAAGAGCCAGGATTGCGTCATCGCTTACAACGAAGTTTCAGATGTGGGATCAGGAATCTACAATATCAAGTCGGATGGAACCACTATTTCAGGCACCCTGATTCACAATTCAGTTGTAGGGATCTCTTTCATGAAGAGTGAGAATTGCATCGTCAACGGCAACGAGTTATACCACTCTTTTTGGGGAGTCTTCGGATACAAGTCTGCGGCAATTGAAGTTTCATTCAACTCGTTGCATGACCTACATACAGGCATCATGCTGATACACTCGAATAGATTCATCATAACTTGGAACGAGATTGTGTACAACGAAGGAATAGGAGTTGATCTCCTCCGCACGTTCTGGTGTACAATCCACAGAAACACTATCGCGAATAATGCTGAAGGAAACGCACGGGACCGCGTTGGTTGGTGTGACGAGGTTCTTGAGAACTTGTGGGATGATGGAGTAGACACCGGCAACTGCTGGGGCGACTATTCCGGTTCTGGAGTGTATGTGATTCTTGGAGATCGGGGAAGTGTTGACCGATATCCGAATGGCTTAGTTCCACAGGACACAACATGCCCAACATGGGATCAGATTCCAACCGATCAAATCATTGAACTCGGCGACCCATTCACTTACAACGTTAACGCTTCAGACGAAAACGGTATCGAACACTATTCGATCAGCAACGCAATCGATTTCGCAATTGATGACGAGGGACTCATCACTAGTGTGGGCGAGTTGGGTTTCGGTTTATACAACCTCGAAGTGAGAGCATATGATCCATCGGGGAACTATGTTAGCGCGGAGTTCGCTCTTAATGTGCAGGACACCATTTCACCACTTGTTACCGGGCCGGCCGACTTTTCGTACACGGTCGGTGAGACAGGGAATGTCCTTACTTGGCAAGCAGCTGACGCAAGTCCCAATACCTATGTGGTTCTCTTGGATGATACACTGTTGAGATTAGGATCGTGGAACAGCAGCTCAGAGGTAGTTGAAATCAGTGCTGACGGGATGGAGCCTGGGATCTATGTTTACACGATTAACTACTTCGATGCAGCCGGCAATGTCGCCTCAGATGAGGTGACAGTTACAGTGATGAGGAAAATCATCACAACCACAACAACAACTGTGACCAAGCCGCCTAGCGACTCA
>JAEOSA010000249.1 GCA_016840595.1 Candidatus Hermodarchaeota archaeon
CGGCGACTTATTAATCCTGTATATTAGAGTGGTATGGTATCAAAGACAAGGAACGAGCCCGCTCTTGAAAGATTGGATTTTCTTGAGGTTTTAGATAAAAGATGGTGTAGTGCATCCAACAATTAGATTCCACATAGGTAGAGCCGCGGTTTTGCGGGGTATTATCCGCCGCCTTGTGCGAGTATTGAAGACAAATATGCTTTGCTTTCCAACGATGTGAAAGATGATTTGTTTCACGTCATTCCAATTTTTTTGTGCAACGACAATTGGAAATCCTGTTAATCGAGTTGTTTTGCGTGTAGTTCTTTGGCTCAATAGATAGGGGAGGCAGTATGTTATAAATAGGAGCGAGCTTTGATGATAATCAAGGGAGACTAAGTTGGAAGAAATTGATGAAGCCTTTAATTGGCTCGTGCTGATTCTTAGTATTTTAACAGCAGCTTTGATGCAGTATCCACAGCTTTATCCCTTCCCTTTTCCCCATCACCTCTTACACCCAGAGATTACAATAATGAGGTTACTTCTACTGCCTTTAACTATACTTGTAATTGCGTGGCTGAGTTCCCATCTAACGCAACGCCAAAAAGTAAAAATCGTGCTAAAGTGTTTCGCCTGGATCTTTGCCTTGTTCATTCTAGTAATGGACGTAGTCCTTATTCTCGCAGCCATCGTGGGTACACATTACATTTCATTTTTTGTCGTACCAGGTTGGATGCTTGCAATAGCAGTCTATTTAGTAGTCATTCGCAATCGATATAGACAAATATTTCCAGAGTCTAGATTCCTCACAAGCATGAAAATCCAAGTACCCTTCTGTGTAATCCTTTTCTTAATTACAGAGTTGCACATTGCTATTTTTTTGGGACCTTTCTAAATTGTGATAACTGATTCCAACAAAGATTATGGTTTGTACATCATATTCAGGGTTGATGGCTAAGGTTGCATTGTTTCGGATAAATTTACTCAATCATTTGAGGAGGTGACTACTTTCTTATAGTTAAGTTATGCAGCAGGGTGCGTTTCGGAGCACTATAAGCCATTTTAATCGGGATTCGAAGACGTAACAGCTATTTTAATAAGTGGCAGGTTTAGCTAGGATAGTTCTTTTAGTCCTCGTGTTGTTGATTGATTTAGAAGACCAATCGGTTTTTAATTATCAACTTCGCAAAGGATTGGATGGTGATAAGGGTGACCAAGTCAAAGCATATAATCGAGGTGGCCCGGAAGAAAGTTATTACAGGTCACTTGAATGATGCCCTGCCTGTTATTGCCAAAAAAATGGTTGATTCTTGGGTTAGTACTGTTTTAATCGAAGAGAACGGGAAACCAGTGGGAATCGTAACGGATGGTATAATATTCAGGTTGATTGCCAAGGGACGTAATCCAACGGATTTTTCTGCGAAGGACGTGATGGTAAGCCCAGTTCATACGATTCATATGAATACACCACTTAGTCAGGCTGAGGATGAATTTCTGAAATCCAAAGTTAGCAGACTAGCCGTTATTGATGATGCAGGGAAACTCGTCGGTATTATCAGTCAAAAAGATGTAGATCGATTTGCAGCGTATTCGTACGCTGAACGTTTGGTACATCATCGACATGAAATTCTCGATTAATTTCCTGATGAATTTCTTTCAAGATGACTTAGAACACGGAAAGGAGTTTACCTAAGATTCTTGATTTTCTTAGAGTAGGTATCTTTTCCAAGTGTTAAAGGCTTATTAAGGCATTTTCGAAGTCCTACATGCAATTTCTTGCAAATGATGTGAAAGATGATTTGTTTCACATCATCAGTTTCCACTGAGGAACCAATTATCACTAGTTTTGCTTCTGAATTTGCTTGATGAACTGTTTCATTGAAACTACAAAAGCTTCGAGGCTCTTGATGTATCTGGTTAGGTTGGTATAGAGAAGGGCGGAATCGATTTTCAGGTATAAATGAACGATGAGGTTTCGCAGTTTGACTAGTTCTTTGAGATCTTTTGCAAGATCAGTATCAATAACGTGATTAGATGCAATAATTGATATGGCGTCTGTGTAGGATTCAGGAGCACCCCAATGTTTATGCGCAATGATATGGGTGGATATATCGACGACGGCTTGAGCGGCTATTTGGAGTTGGCGTTCAGTTGCATGTTGTAGTAGCCGTGAGTCTGTATAAGCTTTTTTTCCTTTTTGTTGAATTTCTATTAGGTGTGGAAGAAGTTCAAGGATTTTATCTAATCGGAGTTTTAGAATGGTGGAATCAATCGTCATTCGTTTACACTCCTACTGCTTCTGCTAAGTAGTGGTCGAGATAGATTTTCCAATCGGGATATCGTGAAAGGACTTCCTCGACGAAGGTGGGCCAGACTTCAGGCGTACGTTGATATAATATTCTTCCATCTCGTACGACGCGATATTTCAACGTTAAGGGTGCCGCATCAAGCAGAACGATATCTATGCGCGGTGGGGAATCAAATGTGAAGAGCTCTGCAAGTTCCAGCTGGAGTTTACCATACTCTGTTTCTGAAACCGAAGCTTTGACACCAAGATCAATGTCACTCAGGGGTAGGGTCTTTCCACGTGCCCTGGACCCAAAGAGCACAATGAATTCAAGCCTATTTCCCACACACGCTTGAATTCGACGTACAATTTTTTGAAGAACTTTCTCCATCAGCGGGTCACCTCTTGTTATTCAATCAAAATTCTTAATGATTCACCATTACTATTTGCACAGTTTAAATGCTACTCTTCAAAGAGCATGTTGATTCTTTATTTTTGGAGCAGACTATTTTTCCGTGCGTTATGTGTCAATTAACTGGGCTTCGAAGACATACATGCAGTTTCTTTCCAATGATGTGAAAGATGATTTGTTTCTTGTCGTCTGAAGTGAGTTTAGTCAAATACGGCGAAAATTTCCTGAGAAAAAAATGAGAGAAGGAAGCATCCTAATGCCTCCTTCGTTTACGACGAGTTATGATGCCAAGACAGAGCGCTACTGTTACACCGAGGCCAATCGCAATAACAGGGAAGCCAGGAATCCCAGCTGCCAGTTGTGTGACGGTGATAGTGGCGCTGAGTTCGTTGTCGTAGGGGTCTGTAACGGTGATGGTTAGTGAGTAGTCGCCCGATCCTAAGGGAGTGGTTCCGGTGAGGTGTCCT
>JAEOSA010000045.1 GCA_016840595.1 Candidatus Hermodarchaeota archaeon
TGGACTTCGTTTTGTTTAGGTCGCTTTTGATTTACTCTTTGTGCTTGGTTCGTAATACTATTGCACTTGAAACTACAATTAAAGCGATCACACATCCTGAGAAGAACACGCTAAGGATTAACTGGTTTTTTGATGTATCAACAAGTGACTTAAGTGCATGACCAGCAGCAGCCCAAGCAGTAGCTATGCCGTTCAAGTGAGTCTGAATCATAAACAGATTGTCCGCATAATAAGCCACTGACTCGTAGATATTGCCATCTATTTCGTAAAGTTCAGCGATACCCCAGAAGGTATCCTTGATGAGTGAACTATACGATGTGGGATCAAATGTTGTGAGAGAGTCGTTTGTACTGAGAGCTTCAAAATGGGGTAACGCGGCTTGACCATATGATTGCATTACCGAGAGGTCATATTCCGGCAAGAATGCAGGGAGACTCGCGAGGGCAGAACGAAAAGATAAGTGTTGCAAGGTAATCATTTGTTCCAAGATGATGCTAAATTCATAGAGCTTATAGACAATGAGATCGTTCTGACCCAAATTAACAAGAAAGTATGCAAGGTTAGATGGTGCGAGATCAATACTCAACTGACGAAACGCCTTTGCTCCGCAGAAAACTAATGATGGATTGACGTTTACAAGTTCATATGATGTAGGAATGCCCAGAATACGTTCATAGATAAATACCGAGTAATCGTTGTTGTTGGTAGTGGGTACTTGGGAACTGGGTTTGATCTGAGTTGCTCCGAAGCCAAGATTTTCTCGAGCAAGAGTCAAATCTGAATAACTGATGTTATAGTGCCACCTTCCATCGCTTGGATACGCTACATCTTCTCCTAATGCCCCAACACCGGGGTCCATGAGCCAAACCTCCTGAGTTGTATCATTGTATCCGATTGCAAGTACGGCATGGCCTGATCCTGTGTCACTGGAATGGAGGTTCAGGTCCCGTAGGATGTCGTAGTCGTGAACCGGGAGATAATAGGGATCAACCCAGAGGAGTAACGGATAACCGTCATCAATGGATTGACACAAGGTTTCCTGGGCTTCAATTGCACCTTCAATTGTGTGATAATCGAGGTTCCAAGCGTCCAGAGCAATGACCAAATTCTGTCCAGCTTCAGTGGTATTGTCGACAATAACGATATAGTCTATGCCTTGGAAGAGCTCGATGTACTGTGCTTGGTAGAGTTGGCGATAATTTGAACCGGGTATAAGCATCATGATATCTTCGAATTGGACATACACAGCTGAGAACCCTATTCCAGTCGCCGTAAATACTTCGCCTAATTTCATTGGGAGACCGATATGTTGTAGCATCATTGAAAGACTCGACCAATGGCAAAACCCGTTCACCTCTTGCCAAACATAGGGGATATCCTCAATGTATGTTGCACCTTTGGAAAAAGTGGAGGATGTCAGGAACTCATGACTAGTTCCTGACGGGGAGGTGCTCAAAGGATTTGGAAGGAATGAGAGGAAGAGAAGCAAAACAAAGGTCGTCCCAAGTATCGTGGCGTTAAGTCGCATTCTTTAGCACCTCGTTCCTCCTAGATTTCTGGTCGTGAAAGACGTTTGACTCCTATCACAAGTGCTAAGCTTCCGATAATGAGGAGACTCATCATGCTGATAAGAGCAAAGGCATAAGGCATTCCCGTTATTCCTACGGCATCATGGATCATATCCCAGAAGGGCAATCCTGCCATGTCACCGAACATCGTTACCATGATTGGAGTGAAGAGAGCGAACTGAGCACCCATGGTTGTGATGATAACGTTCATTTGATGTTCTGGGGATTTCGTGTCTTCATAGTAGGGATTCCAAGCGGTCACACCTGTACCAAACATAATTGCTCCAGCAATGACGACATAGCCATAAGCAAGCAAGAATAGGAAGAGGTCAAGAGTTCCTCCACTAATGAGGGTCATAACTAATGCCGGGATAAAACCCAGAGGTAGCGCAATTATAAGCGCTGAAACTAATCGAGCTTTAACGTATCGTGCAGTTCCTGATGGTGTACTTTGGATTATCCAAAGTTGATCTTTACTTTCCATAAATGCAGTTCCTGAGAAGGTATATCCTCCAATCATCGCCATCCCAATGCCACCGACCATGATGAGTCCCATCATATCGAACCCGCCCATATCGCCAAAATTGATCATGATTTGCGACATGATAAGCGGGAGAACTACTGCAAGGATGATACCGTAGGCGATTTTGGATAGATTGGAAGCCCTTCGGAAGAAGTCTTTGAAACAGGTTACTACTATGGAGCCAAAAGATCCTGGGGCTAGTTTCCTTAATCCTCGAATAATGAGATTTTCTCCAGTAATTGTCGTTACTTGTTCGGTTCGAGGACCAATATTGTACGTAAAGATACGATCAGCCGAAGCAAGTCCGATTCCAACAACTGCGAAAGTAAAGATGCTCATTAACGCTGTACTGATGAGTAAATCAAAGTGTAGAATTTGTTGAAATACTAGAAGTTGGTCGACGCTAAATCCGATTTGGCTGGAGTGTATGGTTATCCAACTGATGACATCTGCGGGCCACGTAAAGGGGAAGAGGAGGAAGACATCTAATCCGAGGATAACGGAGAATTGCTGACTGAAAAACATAATTCCATAGATAGGGACGATGCTAACAATGGCTAGTAATATGGCTACACCATTGGCTATGTCTTTTCCACGAGAGGATTCACCGAGTTTGGCTTGAATTGCTGCTGTAATTAAGTTAGCGAGCCAGATTGTAGTGAGGATCATAAGAAAGAGGGTTAGATACGTTAAGACTTGGCCAAGTAGAGCAACTTCGAATGCTAGAAAGAAAAGGACTAGAAATGGTGGAGTGATGAAAATCACAAGGAGACCATAAAGTGGAATTTTCCCTAGGAATGTACCAATGAGAATATCACGGGTTGACACATTGTTTGAGAGAAAAATTTCCCATTGACCAATCTTGATTTCTTGGAGAGACCGTGACAGTGGGATAATGAGGATTAAAAGCCATATGAAGAACATGGCCGCACGCATGAATCCAGGAAGCATGTTAATCATGATTATTTGGAGGAGTTCAATTGGAATGATGAGATCTACTATTATCCCAATGATGTAGGGCGCAAGGAATAATGCCCAGAAGAGTCCCAAAGCGTAAAGTATTGTGATATTCCGTGTTCGATTGTCACGAAAAGACGCAGTACTAACTTGATATTCTGCTTTGGCAATGCTTGACCATTTTCGAGTCATACGCTCATCTCCAAGTTAAGAGTGCTTCTCGGTCGACTTTGCCTCCGACTATTTGCAGATACGCTTCTTCGAGATTTTTGACCTTGGCTGCACTGATAAGGTCCTGAACAGATCCTAAAGCGACTAACTGGCCTTCACTGATTATGCCAATCTGGTCACAAACATCCTCTGCAAATGATGTTTGATGTGTGCAGATGAAGAAGGTGGTTCCGGTAGCCTCAGCTAAGATTTCGATTAATTCTTTGACAATCACACTTGCACTGGGATCAAGTCGAGCCGTGGGTTCGTCCAAGAATACGAGTTCAGGTTCATGTAAGAGTGTCGAAGCGATGAGCACTTTTTGCTTCATGCCAGAAGAATAAGATTCTAAGAGATCGTCTTGACGTGATTCTAATCCTAACAATGCGAGTAGTCGATCAATCCTGTTGTGCAACGAATCGCCATTTCGACCATTCAAAGCCCCGATAAATTCGAGGAATTCAACTGCTGACAGTTTTGAGTAAAGACCTGGTGTTTCAGGTAACAACCCAGTTACTGCCTTGATTTCATTTCGTTTTGAATCAAGTGGTAGACCACAGACTGTAGCGGAACCACTCGATTGTTGCATAAGCCCTGAGAGAATTCGGACCGTTGTGGTTTTACCTGCACCGTTCGGACCCAGGAATCCGAAGCGAGTCCCTTGGTGTACCTCTAATGTGAGGTTCCGGACGGCGTGGACGTGTCCGAATGTTTTGCTTAGTTTTTGTGTTTGGATGGTAACGCCGTTGTGCATGCGTTTCACCTCGAGGGAGAATAGGAGATACCTCCTTATTAACTTTGCCGTACAAAGTACTTTAATATAACAAAGTATTTAAGTGGGGCAAAGCTACTATCTAGTTGGTGAACAAACCAATGTCAGAACGCGTAGATTTGAAAGACCTCGAACGAAAGATCTACCTTTCTTACCACCAGGATGGTCTCGTTGACATTTTCGTGGGACTCGGATTAATCGTCATTGGAATTATCCTTCACCCAATACTTGGTGAACATGTACCAACGGTAGCAATGGTTATGATTATGTTGTTTGTTTTTGTCTATGCGTCCTTGAAAAGAGCAATTACTATACCACGAATGGGATATGTAGAGTTTGCACCAAAGCGACGAACACGCTTCGCATTACTTATTCTAATTATAGTGTTGATAACCAATGTTCCCCTACTCCTAATTATAATGCTAACTGTGGGCCAGCAGATTTCTCCAATTGTGTTTGATTTTGTGACATCTTTCTTAATTGTTATCTTAGGATTTTTCGGAACTGGGATCTTCGTTTTAATTGGGATTCTCTCGGAAATTCGTCGCTTTTTTGGATACGCGGTAGCCATTTTGATTCTCTTCACCATCAGCCATTTCCTGTTCCTTCACTTTGCATTGCCAATGATTGGTGTAGGAATAATCTTCACGATAGCAGGGTTCATTCAGCTTGCCTGGTTCCTTCGAAAATATCCGAAGAGTAACAAAGGAGACATCACCGTTGAAGAATGGCAAGAGGAATAAGTGTGGAGTGTGCGTGCTGTGAGCATTCGAAAAACGTTGGTTGGATGTACAGAGGTGAATTATCTTGAATGAAAATATTGACTTGCAAAAGCTTGAACGTAAAGCCTATCTATCCTATCACCAGGATGGAGTGATTGACATTTTCATTGGGTCTGCTATAGTGACCTTTGGAGTTCTCTTCCTTCCTTGGGTTTTTGAACATTTATGGATGGCATTCTCAGGCCTATTTATTCTCTGGGTGGTGAGTTATGCAGGCGTGAAACGAGCGTTTACTGTCCCTCGGATTGGCTATGTGGAATTCAAGCAACACCGAAGGAGCCGGGTTATGCTTATTGTTGCTTTATTATTTATCATCAATTTAGTAGTGTTTCTCATTCAGGCTTTGGGCCTATTAACACCTGAGCTACGAATATTTCTCAACGTGTATGGATATCTGGTTGTAGCCTTCGTGGTTGGAGGCTTGTTTCTCTTGATTGGGTTGTTGACGGGACTACGTCGTGTGATGGGATATGGAGTTGTTGCTATTGTGGTTTTTCTTTTTCTTCAGTTCTATCCGATGCATATCTCTTATCCGATTATTTTGTTAGGTCTAGTAATAACAGCGTATGGCTGTGTGTTGCTCTTTCGATTTATCCAAAAATATCCAAAGGAAAATTCAGAAGTTGAACTTGAAGATCCGTGGGAAGAACTAACTGATTGAAGGAGTTGATTAAAAATGACTAACAATTCAAAACTGCAGGAAATTGAAAGAAAAGCCTTCATCTCATATCACGGAGATGGAATTTTAGACATCTGTATTGGAAGCGCTCTATTAGTGATGGCAATTTTTATTTGGCTACTTCCCGAGTTCTGGTATTTCATAATTGGCGGGTTGGTTGCCTTGATCCCACTTTATACCGGCGCTAAAAGGTCAATTACAGCCCCTCGGTTAGGGTATGTTGAATTTTCGTCTGGACGGCGACACAGAATCCAGTATATCCTCTTAGCAGGTGTGTTAATACTGGTTGTCTTCAACATCCTTGGGATTCTCGCCATCATCAACCCAACAATAGGGATTTTCATTTTTGAATCAGCGTTTACAATTCTTATCATAGGAATTATCGGCGCGTTCGTTTTAGCGCTTATTGGGGGCATGGTGGGGATACAGCGATTTTACATTTACAGCGTTGTGTTCCTAGGTGTAGCAGTTGTTACATTTTTCTTTCCCCTATTTCCCGCCATCCTTCCTCTGATCGTGGTGAGTATTGTCATCCTTGTATATGGGCTATTTCTGCTCTACCAGTTTCTGCAGAAGTATCCAAAAGAAACCAGCGGAGAGGTGGCGGGTGCCTGACGAGTCCCGTGAAGACAAGTTTCCAATCATTGATGACTTTGATCGTGTCATCCATGAGCCCGCACGCCTGATCATTATGTCACACTTGTACGTCTTGGACCGTGCGGATTTCTTGTTTCTGAAACGGCAAACAGGGCTTACGTGGGGGAACTTATCTTCACACATTACAAAACTTGAAACTGCAGGATATGTGGAAGTAATTAAGAAATTTATTGAGCGGAAGCCTTACACTCTGATTCAACTGACGAAAGAGGGGCGTGAAGCGTTTCGCTTGTATCAACGCCAGATGAGACACGTGTTTGAGGGGATGGACGAGTAATGGTTGTTACGCTTTTTCTTTTGGTAGAATTAATTGACCTAGCTATGCGCCATTTCCGCCAGCTATGGCTCCGCCAATGATAACGAAAATCCCTGGCAGGAAACCACCGACAATTAATGCGATGAATCCGGTGATGATGAGTGCGGCCTTGTGGGCTGATGGATTGTGTCTCCAGTTCAGCCAGAGGATGGTGAAGATAAGACTGATGATACCACCAATGAAAAAGAATGCAGGGACCCAAATCCAAAGCCCAATGGTTCCAGCAAAGATGATAGGAATTAGGAAGCCAGCGCCTCCGAGAAATAGGATGATTATTGATGCGAGGAGTTGGAATATCGAACCAACCAGAATTAATGTCGTAGCTGTTTCATCTGACATGATTTAACACCTTAGGACTTCATCTATTGAACTTACTTAAATAACGTAATAAAAGATGATGAAGCGGAGTAGCCTTTACCACTCCGACTTCGTTTTTTGTTTTATTGAACTGTTGGTGTAGGTTATTGTGTTAATTGTCGAAGTGATTTTCTGTAAGGATTAGTAACGAGTTCGGATTTAGGGTATCATAGTTTTGTGCTGAATGTGTTTGAGTGATGAACACGTTCATTCGATTCATATTTGTAGTTACTGTGTATCCATTGCGGATGAGTTCATGTTTCGTATTATTGAGGTATACACCAAAGGCGTCGGTTAATCCGCCGCTTTCGGTATTGTCTGGGTCGAGGTGATGCGTGTCTTCGTACCCGTTGATTACGGCTGTAGGCATGAGAACGTTTTTCGCAGCCCAATAATCCAGTGCGACTGGATCGGTGCTTGCCATTAGGATGTTAACTCGGGTTGCCGCAGTATAGGATGTGGCTGGACCGCATAGACCTATTAAGGGGTAAGGATTAGCGTTGATATAGATTGCGTCGAGAATATTGAGGACAGGGTAGCGTGTTTCTGCGAGTAACGTGCCCATCCCCCCTTCGCCAATTTGGTTATGACCATTGGCGATACCTCCATTCAGAATTTCCGATTGGACACCCATATAATGTTTGCAAGCTGCTGTTACACCATAGTTGCTATGTGATTTGAGAACAGGCAGGTTGATAACTTTCAAACGATCCTCATATGTTACTCCATTCCAGATACCGTGTTTGAAACTAATGTAGGTGTTATGTTCAGATTGGAATTTTGGATACGAAACATGGACACCAGTATCTGGATCCGCTGTACTGTTTCGCCAATACCCATCCGTCATATCTCCGTCCGAGTATTCGTTGACCTGGTCGTTTCGGATGGGTTGCCAGTCATATGCTGAGACATCATAGTCTGGTGCAAACATATTCACCACATCGAGGGCAGATTGAGACGTATCCTCAGCATTGGCTAATGTCCAGTTAAGATCACCCCACCCTTGTCCATTATCCGCAACAACGATTTCACCACCAAATCCATCAGGATGGTCTAGTATCGCTTGTATCAATTCTCGTAGAAGATCTGTATTTGATCCTCCACGTTCACTCCATTGCATGTTAATCTTAAGAATAACCACATCATCTGCTGCAATAAGACCAGAAGGTCCCTGGGTAGCCCCTGTAGTGCTGGATTGGTAGAAAAAGAGTCCCTGAGAGCCCATTAGGTTAATGAGGTTAGTGATATGGGCTACGGGTCGTCCGTTTAAAACATAAATGTCTGAAGCAGGTGACTCGGTGGCCGTTTGGGGAGTAAGAGTGAGATTTACATCACCTGGATAGGCTGGAGGGGTAAGGTTGTTCCACACGAAAAATAGACCGAATCCTAGGCTGGGTACTATGATGGCTAGAGCGAGGATCGGTTTCCAATACCGTTTCAGAAATCCCTGAGCTTCAGATGCAGCTAGACGAAGTGAAGACATTCGAAATTTCATGAAGAATGTGGTGATGGTCACTGGAAGAATTGATTGAGCTGCAACTGATACGTTGTTGACTGCTACTTGTTGGCAGGGATAGGTTACTCGAGTTGGCTTAGTTCCAGTTCGAAAAAGGAACCAGATGAGACTGGCGGCTCCGAGAAGAACTAAGCTTACATTCTTCAGTGACTGTTTTTGGTCTTGGGACCAGCATTTGGCCAAGAAGGGTAGAAGTACGGGATTAGCTAGGCACTGTAGGAGAAGTTCGTTTTGTTTCCCGGCTTCTTGGGCGTTCTCTCTCAATTGATTGAAAATGAAGACCAGCTCCTGGGAAATAACCCACTCTTACAATATATAATTCCATAGAAACCGGATAGTTCGGAAAAAGGACCTACGCCCCTGATTATCATCCTGAGTCGTATTGCCATATTCTAGTTTAGTAATTGATGGTTTCAGCTTGTGGCTGCACCGCAATTGCTACAAAATTTGTCATCGTCTTTCAAAGGAGCATCACAGCTTCGACAGTATGAGACTTGTCCCGGTCTTGGTTGTTGGGCTTGTTGAAATTGTGATTGAAGAGCTGTTTCGAGGAGTTGTCCCCGTCGTGAGTACTCGCGAAAGGTGTAGCGAATACCCCAAATACTTGCACCCCAACACAGACCTCCCAAGACTCCCATTATTATTGTCATTATGATTACTTCAGCAGACTGAGGTAGCGTAATTGGGAGAGAAATGCCTAACGCCCCAGCGATGAGAAAGATCACAACAATTATGCAAAAGCCACAACCCTCAATGACTGATGGATCAAAGCCGTTATCACTTTTCGGTATTGGATCAGGCACACCTGCTTCAGCAGCGTCTCTTCTGATTCGTTTTGCCTGACGCCAGAATATGACACCAGTGATAATTCCTAGAACTATAATCATAACTAAACCAGTTACAAAGAAAACAGCTAGCCAGAATAATGGATTTCGAAAATCTGGTTGCGCGAACATCATCAAGTACAGGCTATTGCTCAATTTGTTGAAAGCCACTTCGATAAATTCTCGTGAAGGCATCATCTCACCACATTAGACCATGTTTTTTCCACGAAGTATTGACTTGCCACGTTTTATGCTTCGAAACCGTCCTAAATCGCCCACGGGTATTGGTCTGTTTCTTATATATAATCCTTATCGGATTGAATTGTACAAATCAGCGGTTTTAGAAACATTAGAACAATTTATGGATCTTTTTTGTATTGTTAGATTTTCAATTGTGAATAATTGGAAGGTTAACTAGATTCGATGGCTACGCCACAATTGCCACAGAACGTTTCTTCCCCACTAAGTTTTGCTCCACAAGCCGGACATTCAGTTGGACGGACTTCTTCTTTGACTTTCCCTGATGGAGGAACAGTTTGGGGAGGGAGTTCCTCTTTTTGTTTAGAGTTTCTACAGATGCTGGTCCATAGGCATACTGGGATTGAGAAGAAGGCGGCGATGATTACGATAAAGAATCCTCCTACTAGAATCAGTACAAGGCCACCATCTGTTGACCAGTTGGCAGAGGCTAACAGTGATTGGACGACTGGATACAAAATTGGTGTCCAAAAAACTACGATGGTGTGAACAGCTTCGATCAGAAATACGACAAAAAGGACGGTTGCAGCGATTTTCAATTTAAGGGCAAGACTGGGATTTTCTCCTCTACTGGATATTGAGAAATGGGCGAAAAACGTAACGAGGAGCAATCCGAAAGTAATAATCCCTAAAACCACTCCAAAGATTTGTCCTAGCATTACAAGTTGCCATATGATGAATCCAATAACCAAGCAGCCAATAATCACCCCGATGGAGATGTAAAAGCAGCCCTCACATTCAAATCCGGAAAAACTAACAGACTTCTTTTTTTCTGATTCTGCCATGGAGTAAACCTCTCTCTTGGACTAGTTTTGGAAGAGCTAGTGAAACCATACATCCCACACTTACTTCTGATAGTCCATACGGCTTCATTGAATTAATAAATATTGATTAATTGCTCTACATCGAGTAGCCAAAGCTTCAGGGCTCACTCGTGTAGCAAAAAGAAGGGAAGGCAGGGAAGGGCGGTTAGTCCTTCCCTACAAAAGGTTGGTTAGACGCGTTCTTTGATGAGCTTTTCGACAACCGAGGGATCGGCAAGGGTTGTCGTGTCACCTAGATCTTTGGTTTCACCTGCAGCGATTTTCTTGAGAATCCGTCGCATGATTTTGCCGCTTCGTGTTTTAGGTAAAGCATCCGCAAATTGGATTTTGTCTGGAGTGGCAATGGGTCCTATTTCAGTTCGGACGTGCTTGCGGAGTTCTAGGCGGAGCTCATCCGTTTTTTCGAACCCCATTTTCAGGGTGACGAAGCAGTAGAGGGCTTGACCCTTAATGTCGTGGGGAAAGCCAACGACAGCAGCCTCAGCGACTGATTGATGTGAAACCAGTGCGGACTCGATTTCGGCTGTGCCCATGCGGTGCCCTGAGACATTGACGACGTCGTCGATACGTCCGACGACCCAGAAGTATCCGTCTTCGTCTTTGCGGGCACCATCACCGGTCATGTAGAAGGGTGGGAAGGTTTTGAAGTAGGTGTCGACAAAGCGTTGATGGTCACCGTAGACGGTTCGCATTAGGCCGGGCCAGGGCTTTTTGATAACAAGGTAGCCGCCTTCGTTTACACCGACTTCTTGTCCAGATTCATCCACTATCATGGGCTCAATGCCTGGAAAGGGGAGAGTTGTTGAGCCGGGTTTAAGTGCTACAGCACCGGGAATCGGGGTGAGGACAACACCACCGGTTTCAGTTTGCCAGTAAGTGTCCACAATGGGAGCTTTACCTTTGCCCACAACTTGGTGATACCAGAGCCAGGCTTCTGGGTTGATGGGTTCACCGACTGAACCGAGAAGTTTGAGGCTGCTGAGGTCGTGTTTGGTGACCCATTCGTCTCCGTAGCGCATGATGGCGCGGATGGCTGTGGGGGCGGTGTAAAATTGGTTAATCTTGTATTTTTCGACGATTGCCCAGAAGCGGTCGGGTTCAGGATAGGT
>JAEOSA010000250.1 GCA_016840595.1 Candidatus Hermodarchaeota archaeon
GGACGGATGGGTGAAATCCTTGGTAATGCGTGTGTCATAGTAGACGCAGTCACAGTAAGAGTCGCCTGCGACGAGGGTGTGTTCCATGGTGAGTTTGAAGTGCTTGTTGAACCCGCGAACACCTTCATAATCTCCATAACAACACGTGAGAAACTTGAGTTCCTCATCAGGGATGTCCGCTAAAAGCGCATGATGGAGGCAAGTGTCTCTGCGTGAAATTAGTTTGCCATCTTTGACCTCGCCTACATTGCCTACAACTCCCCAGATTCCCATACCGAGTAACATTTCTCTGAGTTCTTCTAGAGTCTGGAACCGGTCGTCCAAGTTTGCTATCCTCTTTCGCGTGTAGTCATTGATGTAATCTTTGAAGATCTGAATTGCCTTGTCACGGGGGAATGTTTCTGTCAAGACTTGGAGATTTATGTAAATAGGAATGTACCTTGCGCGCATGAAGGTTCGCAGACTGACTTTTATTTTAGCGGTTTTCCACTTCGTCTCTTTGGCTAATTGCAGGAGTTGGAAATTGTAATTGAGATAGAGTCTAGCAAGAGTGGAATGCTCTCTTAGGTGGGTCAACTCGGTAATGAGGGGTGAAACATCAACATCCTTTAATGATAAATAATCGATCTCTGCGAGCTGTTGGTATCGTGCCTCTAAGTTTGCCACATATTCAACTAGTTTTTTTGGCTGCTGTGCCTTTACTACACCCAGCAGATGGTTGAAACTCTTCAGGCGGAATTCCGCATGTTCTAGTGGTTGATATTCCTCTATTTTTTCGTCCATGATCTCTGGACGACATTCTCCGATATGCGTGAATTTCATCATTAATCAACAATATTAATTCCTGATTTTCTCATAGTATGAGAAAATTGAACTGAGAGAAACCATTCCCTTAGAAGGGTTAATAAGTCTTCAGAAAGGGGCGTACAAGCCGTATTGATATTTTTCAATTGAATGAGGAGATCAACATCTTCTTAGATACTAGGTCAAACCTTTCTCAATAATAACGACATTTTATACCGTAGCTACTTTGCATTCAACTGAATAACAATTCTTATTTTGGTAATGCAAAAAAGCGTTGGTGAATGTAAATAATTGAGGATTTGAATTATGCCAATTGTTCATGTCCATCTCTGGAAAGGGTTCTCGGAAGAAAAGATCAATGAGATAATTGAAGGAATAACGAATGTTTTTATAAAAATCGGTATCCCCTCACGTGCAGTAGAAGTACTTGTTCATGAAGTTCCCAAAACCCATTGGGGAGTTGAAGGTAAACCTGCAACACAATCGTTGAAGGATTGGCAACCGCCTGAATAACGCTTCTGCAACTGGTCGTTCCTTTCTTTGTAAATCCACACATCACAGGATATACCTAATGACATTTCCTTAACAAATTGGCAGGTTACTACTTAGTGAATTTCTGATTTTGTTTTTTACTCATAAAACCAAACCCTACTAAATTTTCTTCTGAGTAAAATTCTATGCCATCTAATAGCCATAGCCCGTAAGGCGCTCCTCAAAATGCGGAGACCCAACAAGAGCCAGGTGTTCTAATCCGTAGGATATTATGCCACCGAATCCTAATAGAGAATAGTCCTTGGTAGAACTGGATGTAAGTGAAATGGAAAGAAATACAAAACTATTGGTTGTGTCGGTTTTCATAGTAGTTGTAACCACAAGCCTTCTTTCAGCTGGAACCTACATCTATGTCAACCAGCCGGACATAATTTTGATTGGCAGTTTATACTTTAACGATTCAGGTCAACACCATGGAGGCTGGGAAGCTACTTGTCTATGGAATGTCACCCTCGCCGTGAAAGCGGGTTCCGGAATACTAGTTGTCACACCAGAACCAGATTTTATGAATGGTGAAATTTTGCTCAAATGGAGTTATCACATCAGTGGATTCCAGATCACTGCGGAACAAATCGTCATGACCATCGATGGTCATCCAGTCATTTTAGAATTCGTAGAAAATGATACAATATGGGATACATATCATAACCATTACATTCGTGCCAAACCTGATCTCTCGCCAACCATTTTTCCAGGGTTAATGGATCATTATTATGTCGAGTTACGTCTAGCAGATCCCCTTATAGAATCTGAAGAAGCCGTGATGTGACACTCGCATTCAACAAAGTCGTTCACCTAATGGAATACTACTATACTGTCGCTTGACTTTTTTCTTGTGTAAATAGACTCCTATGGCCACACCAATGATGCATAAAACAGATACGACCACAATTACAACGGGAAGAACCGGATTGGAAGAAGAGTAGAAATTCTCATCAATCCTTACAGATTTTATTAAGAGATTTCCCTCTACACCGGTCATGTAGCTGATATCCAAGAGCTTGAATGACCACCATTGAGCCAATTCAGCTAATACATTAATTCTCTTTTGTTGCTGATAGTTTTCTCCATAATTAAGATAGAGAACCAGATTCACTGGATCAAAGATGTTGCTATAGAGCGTATGACACATACCCTCCAAATGGACAGCGTAAAGAAGGTCTGCACACGCTTGAACAGTGAGATCGTCTTCAGTTTCAATTTGACCTAGCATTTGCTCCGCTGTTTGGTAGCGGTAACAAGGGTAATCATATGCATTACTTGAGTCATTAAGATTGAAATTTGTGGAGATGAGGAAATTTCCAGTTTTCCTAGTGAATGCCCATCTATTCGTTGACGGATTAACACTCAAAACCACTGCGTCTCCTGAAGCATCAGCATAATGGAGTTGTCCCCCCATTGAAGTATTCCACTCGTAGGTCTTGTACCATTCTATGACCTCTTCTACATTCCTGCAGTCCCATAATGTTGGATGGATATAGCATGTGTTATTTGTCCAAAATTCTAAACCATTCGGATTATCATACAAGTCTACGCCGGGGAGCCCATTAATATCAAATATGAGACCGTGTTCATTCATGCCCCCGCAAGGATTGAAATACAGTTCATCGTTCCCTTCTACAGTAAACCCAATTGCGACTGAACCATAGATTGATCTTTCTCCTCCCATTGTAGAGATATTCTGTGCCGGGATGAACCAGAGACATAACTCTTGTGTCCGCCAATCTTCATTATTCCCGTAGAACACTTTATCACCGATAGCTACCGTGAAAAT
>JAEOSA010000251.1 GCA_016840595.1 Candidatus Hermodarchaeota archaeon
TCAATGCTGGTCTGTAATTTCGCACGAAGCGTATCAACGACCTCTCCTCGGCGACTCGTCAAATATTCATGTTCCGTTCGAAGTGTTTTGCGGATTTCAAAAAGATCAGGGATAGAATTAACTTCAATCGTCTCACGTTCAGCACTAATTGAAACATCGCTTGTGTCAATGCCTACAAACCGGTCATAGGTTTTAATGAGTGCCCGATTACGCTCAAGCATATCATTTGTCTGTTTGTTTAGTGCATCACGGAGCTGCTTAGAAATTCCTTCTAGATTCGAGACAAAGCGGGATAGGACTGGTAAAACAACGGAAAACCCACCTTGCGTTGAAGGAAATGTAAGTCTATTCATTTCACGCCCCAACTGGATATCGAAACTCATAATTGTGGCTTTCAAATCTTCAAGTTCAGTCATATAGGTGCGTAGCAGCTCTATATGAAGTCGAAGTGACTGTGATAAACCCTCTTCGATTTTAGGAAGCCCTGCATCGATTTGTTTGGTCAGACGTCGTTTTTTCGGACTTAACGACCAACTAGTTTTTGCATCTCGATCAAATCCCTCAAGAGTTACTAATTCACGTCCAACATCTTCGATGGATGTTTCGACTTCAGAGGGAAGAGCACCCATAACTGTTCGGCATTTTGAACTGATTCCTTTGAGTGAGGAATAGTACTTCCGGAGTTCTGCCAAGTTAGTAGTCACTTATAAAGCCCCCAGGGTAAGTGGCTTTCACCCACCTTTCTAGAAACATTGGAAAGTTAGTTCTTAACTCTTTTGAGCCAACAAAATTCTTTCAGCAATAACTAAATTTATGCTAAAGCCCATTTCATACTATTACTACGAAAATTTGCAAATAAAATCAGAGGAGAACATAGCATGTCCGTTTCAGATCGCCACCGATACCGTCGAGAAAAACTCTTAGAAGCAGGGAAGATTGCGTCTAAAGCATTAGCCTTTGCTTGTAGTCAAGTTGCAGCTGGTGTGCCATTGCTCACCATTGTAGAATCAGGTGAACAGCGAATTCGGGAACTGGGAGGACAACCAGCGTTTCCGATTAATATTTCCATCAATCATCATGCCGCCCATTACACACCTGCCCTAGATGATGCGACAACCATTCCTGAACTCGCCTTGGTGAAGATTGATCTTGGGGCACATGTACATGGATACATTGCAGATACTGCCAAAACGGTTCTAGTTGGAAAAGATGAGAAACTCAAAAATTTAGTACAGGCTGCAGAAGCCGGTCTTCAAGCAGCAATGCAAACGATTCGAGCAGGTCTACGAATTTGGAAGGTCTCAAAAGCAATTTCGGGGACAATCCGGCAATTCAAGGCACGACCAATAGAAAACTTGACTGGACACAGTATAGATGCATTTAATCTCCATTCGGGAGTGGCAGTGCCATCCGTCGCCCGTTCAGGAGAGCGTTTCGCGTCTCCGCGGCTGAAAGAAAAGATGGTGGTCGCCATTGAGCCCTTTACTACGTACAGTCGAAATCCGAATGTGGAGAATTTGGAACCAGGTCACATTTTTGGGTTTGTCCGTTCACAAAATCCCAGTAATTCCAAACTCCGTAATTTTTTCAGTCAAATGAAGGTCAAGTTTGCTCAACTTCCCTTTGCCTCGCGCTGGATGACAGAGTTTGTTGAGCCTGATCAAATTTCTGACACCCTTGAAACCCTTCGAAAAGAGGGGTGTATTCATAATTTTCCAGTCTTAGGTTTACGGGATGGGAGTTTTGTGGCACAAGCTGAACACACAATTATTGTCGAGAAAGCAGGATGCACCATAACAACAAAACGTCCAAATGAATGAGGAGAAACATCACATGGAATACATTGACGTGTTGCGACAACTTATCGCATTCTACACCGTGAATAATCCCCCACAACACATTCGACCCACACGCGACTGTGCCGAGTACATCAATGATCAACTGACAGGGTTAGGATTGAATTCACAGGTGCTTGAACAAAATGGCTTTTTCTCGGTGTTAGGAACCATCGGAGAAGGGCGCCCAGTGACTCTCTTTTTAGCACATTTTGATGTGGTTCCAATTGGCCCCGGATGGCATACAGATCCGTTCGAGTTGACGGTCCAAGAAGGAATGGGTTACGGACGAGGAACAGCAGATGATAAAGGTAACACAGTCGCGTTACTACTCACTGCTGAAACAATCTCGAACCTGAAATTACCAGGAACTGTAGCCTTTGCCATGACCGGTGATGAAGAAATCGGAGGGTTAAACGGAGCCACTGTTGCCCGAGAAACCCTGGAAAAGCAAGATTTGTTTCCAGATTATCTTATCACAGCTGATGGAGTGGGAATGCAAATCGTTACACGGCGCCGGAATACAGTAGGAATTACAATATCTGTTCCTCAAAAACCAAAAGAACTACAAGGATTCCAAGAAAACTATCGGTTTAGCACCGAATATTATGGACGCCAATCGCGGCATTCTGCCTATTTCTGTCCAGGAATCGACCAACATGCACTCCTCATGGCGTCCAGTTTTCTTCTCCACAACCCGCATATCACCGTGAGTCAATATTCTGGCAGCTTTGTGAAATCCAATGTTGTCCCAGATTGGTTTGAAATAAACGGAATCAATTCTATCGAAAAAAAGAACCAAGCTAACAGAAAAGGAGACGAAAACCTTACAAGATTAATGCGAACCCTTCTGCCACTCTCTCGGATTCATTTTGCAACAAAACCTAGTGATTATGGGATAACACTTTGTCCAAACTTGCTCTATGAGAAGAATGGGGAATGGGAAGTCTTCTTTGATGGTCGTGCGATGACAACAAACGCAAAAACCGTTGAAACCGCCATTGAAGAAGTTCTCTCAGAGAAATTACAAGATATCAAATATCAATCGACAATTCGAATGGGTAAAGCCTTCATGAACACAGCATTCGATTCACGGCTCGTAAGAACCGCACAAAAAGTAGCGTCTCAGCTTGGCCTTGAGAAGCATCCGATTGAATTAGGTGGTGCTAGTGATACCCGTCACTTCACGGATAGACCAGTGGAAGCCATCGATTTTGGTCCCATAGGCTTTGGCGTTCACGGATCAAATGAACATGTTCTTCTTGAATCCATTCCTAATACCGCCCA
>JAEOSA010000252.1 GCA_016840595.1 Candidatus Hermodarchaeota archaeon
CACCCCGATTTACCTGTCCTTGCGGTGGGAAGGACCTGAAGTGGTTTGAAGTGAATCCTGAAGGAACACTCTATACATGGTCCATCGTACACTTTGCCCCTGAAGGCATAGCCAAGAAAACAAATGTTCCCTATGCGGTTGGCGTCATTGAGTTTGAAGACAACCTTCTCCTCACAGGTCACTTGAAAGGATTAACCAGTAAACCCAAGGTTGGTATGAAGGTTAAAATTGAACCACAAGAACTCGATAGCGGCGACCTCGCCTACTTCATCAAGCCTGCCTAGCCTGTGCTAGCAGGCTCCCTTTCTCTCTTTATCAATCACTGCGTTTTGAAGCTGCTTTATTGATTCTTCAAGCAGTTTCTGATTTCTTATCATCTCAGCGTAGAGGATGAAGTGACACCAACCGATTTTCGAATAGAACCGTATGCGATCAAAGATGGTGTCGTCAAATAGCCGCGGGTAGTGTTCTGCGACCTGTTTCGTAAACTTTTCACCATATGACCCAAAGATGCCCGTGAAATCGAAGAAAGGGTCGCCAATGCTGACATCGTTCCAGTCGATGATACCGGTGATTCGCTTCGCGCTTGGATCCCAGAGGATGTGCTCTTCTCCTAAGTCCCGGTGGATGAGAGTGGGTTGGAAATGGAAATTCTGGTCGTTTTCCAGAAATTTTTGGAATAGGCTAGTAAGGTGCGTTTGCAGGGGGGGTTCCAGAACGGGAAAGATTTCTGTTTTGATTTGTTGATAGAACTTCTCGTAAAGGGTACGCCATTGAGCAGAATCGAAGAACGGAACCTTTACCTGTTTGGCCTGTTCCACTGGAAAGCTATGGAGTTGCGTCAAGAACAATCCCAGGTCCTTGGCAGATTGATAGGGATTAGTGGTATTTAGCTGCGTTTTCGTTAAGGGTATCCCAGGAATCTTTGGGTAACCTACGAACATCCATGGATAATCGGGATTCTTCTTACAAACGAATTCAAACTTTGGGATGGGCAATTCAATCCAGGACCCTAATTTTGGGAGGATGGCAGCTTCAATGTTAAGGTATTTATTGGATTCAGAGAATCGAGGGAACCGAAAAATGTATTCACGGTTGACTTCGGCTATGAAATACACCCATCCCTCAGTATTCGGAATAATATCCTCGATGTGAAGTTGAGGACAACAGGTTTTGATAAGGCGTTGACAAAGCTGCAGATCCACATGACTCGCCATTACTCCAAAGGAAGTCATGTTACTTATAATACTCGAGATTTGTGATTTCAGCGATATCAAATATGACATGAAGGAATCTTTGAATATGGATAGAAGCTACATGAATTCCTTTAAGAGTTTTTCAAGACCTTTAGGAGCAAGTGGTTGCTTGATGAGTGCTTCTTTCTTGAGTTGGGGCAGGGAGTCTCGGTAAATCGGACGGGCTTCTTGGTAGAAGAGTCCGATGGGTATTCGGTCTCCCCATTCTTGGGCACGAATCCAAGCTTGATGAAGATCTGAGGAATCGTGTTCTTCGTCTTCGAGTTTGTATACACGGTCACGATAGAATTGGAAGGTTTGCTCTCGGTTGAAAGTAAAACAGACTTGTAAGATATCTAATAGGGCAAAGCCTCGATGTTGAATGGCGGCTTTCATGAGTCCTTTCAAATGTTTGAGGTCGCCAACCCACCCACGAGCTACAAAACTGGCATTACTTGCTAACGCGATTTTAAGTGGTTCTAGGCGAGGTGAGGGAGCTCCATGCAGTGTGGTTTTGCTTCGGTATCCTTGGATGGCTGTTGGTGCTGTCTGTCCAGTCGTTAGACCGTACACTTTATTGTCATGAGTAAAGAGTTTGATGTCAATATTACGCCGTCCTGCATGGGGTAAATGTCCGAGTCCTTCATCGTATTGGTCGCCGTCACCGGCCGCGCAGATTACAATCAGTTCATGGTTTGTGAGTTTTGCGCCCGTTGCTAGGGGAAGTGTGCGACCATGGATACCATGGAATCCATTCACGTCAACATAGTTGTAAAGTTTACCATGACAGCCGATACCTGTCACAAGGAAGTATTGCTCCTTAGGATATTCCAACTCGGCGATGGTTGCCTTTAATGTGCGTAACAACCCGAAGTTGCCACAGCCTTTACACCATGTGTTTGGTTCAAGAGTATCCAGGTTTTCTACGGTTGGTTTCATCATTTTCATCACCCCTTAACTGAGAGCCTCCCTAATACGGTCTGTCAGGTCACCGGGATCGAAGGGTCGTCCATCATATCGGAGGATGCGATGATCGATTTTATAATCCGTGTATTGCTGAATGAGACTCCCGAGTTGACCTGTCTGGTTATTTTCCACAAGAATTAGGCGCTTACCTTGGAGCGCTTCTTCAACTTCACGAACCGGAAATGGTTCAATATAGAGAATTTGTGTGAAGTTAATGTTCTGGTTTTCTTTAAGCAAAATTCTCAGTGCTTCAAGAATTGCTCCTTTTGGTGAACCCCAACTAACAATTGTTGTTCTTGCGTCCTGTGGTCCATGTATCTTTACGGTATCGCGTTTTGAGAGGGTTTTCAACAACGTGGGCATTTTCTGATAGCGTTTATTCGCTTGTTTTTCAGCGATTTCGCAGTGATCTCCTTGAAACCCACTTTCTTTGTGGACCGCTGAATCTGTATGGACTAATGCACCGGGGGTTCCCGGGATTAACCGGGGGGAGATACCATCATCCGTGTAGCGGTGACGAAGATAAGGTTCCTTATCTTTGTAGGGTGTCATGGGGAGTAATTTACCTCTGTCAATGGGTATGTTATCGAGTTTGAAGGGTTCATTGGTGTAGTGGCTTTCGAGTAGGTGTTTGTCTGTGAGTATGATTACAGGGAGTTGGAATTGTTCAGCCAAGTTAAAAGCATCAATGGTGAGATCAAAGGACTCCTGCACGTCACCAGGGGCGAGCACAATACGGGGAAACTCACCGTGCGATGCGTGGATTGCGAAGAGCAAATCGCTTTGTCCTGTGTATGTCGGTAAACCTGTACTGGGTCCGGTTCGTTGACCAAGCATCACCACTAGCGGAGTTTCCGTCATGCCCGCCATGCTGAAGGCTTCCGTCATCAAGCAGGAACGTCCACCT
>JAEOSA010000253.1 GCA_016840595.1 Candidatus Hermodarchaeota archaeon
TCATCCCCAGGAACACAACAGGCGGCTCCCAAGCATATATGCCACCCCATTACTATTACGAAACAGCGTGGTACTATGAACGGTGACAAACAAAGCTTCGATGAACTCCAAGACCACCTCCGCCAAAAATTACTTGTCTACCTTCGACGCGCATACCAACGAATCCCCCAACTGACGACGCCGCATATTCTAGATGTCGGCTGCGGATCTGGCATCCCAACCATCGAATTAGCCCGCCTCAGTGGCGGAAACGTCACCGGTATAGATATCGACACAGAAGCCTTACAACGATTAGAACTCCGAGCAAAAACCTCCGGCCTTAGTGACCGCGTACGTGCAATCAACAAATCACTGAAACACATGGATTTCCCCGATGCCAGCTTCGATATCATCTGGGCCGAAGGCTCAATAGCCGTGATTGGCTTCCACAAAGGAATCCAGGACTGGAAACGCCTTCTCAAACCCCAAGGCTACCTCGTCGCCCACGACCAAGCTGGTAACATAGCCCGGAAACAGCGACAGGTCAAAGAAAGTGGATATACGCTCATAGATTGTTTCGAATTAGGCAATGACGTATGGTGGCACGAATACTATAAACCACTCCACGAAGCCATCCAACAAATCCACATCCAAGGCGTCACAAACCCCGAATTAGACAAAGCCATAGCAAAAGCACAAAGCGAAATCAACGGATACCACATCCACCCCGAACGCTATCGGTCCGTCTATTTCATCATGCAGAAAACAACAAAATAACAGCAAAAAGTCCAGACTCACTCCGGATGATGACCATAATAGGTCATCATGTTAACCTCAGCACCCGCGAGTTTTAGATACATCCACAACTGCATCTTATGCATCGCCATATGCGTAATAAATTCCGGCATATAATAAGCCCAGTTATTCGCATCCCCCTGTTCATAGAACGGTTTCAACTTTTTAGTGAAAAATTCTTTCTCAGACATCCCGGTAAACCGTTTCTTGACTGCTTCAACGCCTTCATCAAAGACGGCCAACATTTCCTCCAAAGTGTTGCGATTTAACTCTTTTTCACGCTTTTGTGCTTGTTTCAGATCCGCGATTTCTTGAATGTAAAAGCTCGGATCCATCAAGGGAATCTGCGCCAGATGATTCGCCAACAAACCAAGTGATCGCATATCCTCCTTTGGCGTAAACTCTAAGTCTGTATCCTTGATTGCCTCAAGGACACACCGTGCTTGTTGAGCTTCATGTTCGAAGACTTTCAATAACACATCTATAACTGTGGTCATTGTTGGCACCTTCCATGGAACTATTGTGCTGCGACAACCATTTCTTATCGACCTATTTGTAAGTGTTTCGAAATCAACCCTAATTCCGATTAATTCAAGTCGCATATGGACCTTCGGCTTCTTGCCTCCTCTCCCCTCGTCCCAGTCTGAATTTGTGGTTACTTAAGCGGCTATTTCAAAGATTCGTAAAGTTTGAGCATCGTCTTGGTTTCTGTGATGTGGACGATTTCAAACTTCACTTCAGGTCGATAGTGAAGGACCATTCTTGCCAGTTGTTCAGGGTCGTCAGCTTCAAACAACTGAAAGCCCGTGAATCCTATGCTCATAGTATAGTTAGGGCTAATCGACCGTGCATACTTCTCGGGATTCTTCTTGACCTTTTCTCTGAACGCTTTAAGTTTCTCAATGGCTTTAACGAGATCCTGAGGTTCGTATTCCCAAAACACAATATACTTCAATTCCATCACCTCGTGAGTACCTCTTAGATTATCTACCTGAGCGGTGATAAGAGGTTTTCTTCGACAGAGCGTATTTAAACACATAGAACAAGGTGGGAGTGGTCAAGTCCTCCATCTTCTGAAGAATGTGGTCTCCTTGACCTGATTCTCATGATACAGGATGTTTCGTATAGGGTGATTGGGGTGATACGATCACCGTACACCGAACCGAAGGGCACCCCAATTCAACCCAAAGCCGCAGAAGGCGTCAAAGGGCGCATCGAAGTGTTTCCAGAATTCGCAGAAGGGTTACAGGACGTTGAAGGCTTTTCGCATCTGATTTTACTCTATCATTTTCATCTAGCAAAACCAGGTCCACTCCGTGCAAAACCCTTCATGGACACAAAAGAACGAGGCGTTTTTGCCATGCGTGGACCACGGCGCCCTAACCCGATTGGATTATCCATCGTCCGGTTAGAGCAAATAAAGGGCACCCAGCTATCGGTTTACGATGTGGATATCGTGGACGGCACACCCTTATTAGATATCAAGCCTTACGTCCCCGCCTTTGATGTACGTCCTGCTGAAAGGATAGGCTGGCTTACAAATCATGTACAAAAGCTTCCGGAATCCCGGGATAATGGACGGTTCATCGACGATACATAAAGTGGCGTTTAAGAAGGACAAATCCATAATAGACGAATTATGAACCTCCTCAACGCCATCAAAACTCGACGTTCCATTCGCAAATTCAAACCCACCCCAATCAAGGATAAAGATGTACAACTGGTTCTCGAAGCTGGAATTTGGGCCCCCTCATCGGGTGGCACACAGCCCTACAAATTTCTGATACTCAAGGACCGCAAACAAATTGACCTGCTCTATACGCGAGTGCTCACGAAGGAGGTGCAACGCGTCGCATCCCATCCCAGCGTAGATCGAACTAAGCAAGAGGTCCGCGATGAACTCACCCCCTACTACCAAGCCATCCAGCGGGCTCCCGTACACATTCTACTCTTCTATGATATCCAAGTAGGCGCCGATCGGTTCACGAAAGGAGATGTTGACCGATTCAAGGCGGTTACACCGCTATACATGTCATTACGCGACTCCCTAATTTTCACTGCCCAAAACATGATGTTGATGGCCACCGCCCTCGGGCTGGGATCTCTGTATCTGGAAGCCTTCCGCAGACACCCGAAGGTCATCGCAGATACCGTGAAACACCGCGACACCTTGGAGTTTTTTGCCTGCATCCCCATCGGCGTCTCGGATGAACAACCAGAAGCCAAAACCCGAAACCTGAAAGATTTCCTACTCTAAAAGCCCTAAAGGCAGCTCTAGAACCATTTAGGCTTAAGTGTCCGGCACCGGTTCTTTGATGA
>JAEOSA010000254.1 GCA_016840595.1 Candidatus Hermodarchaeota archaeon
ACCGTCCTCTTTCCCCCAATGAAGCCCAGCAGATAATAAATTTCACAATTCACCTCCTTCGTCAACAACATGCCATTCCACCAACATGGGAAGTACAAGTGTTCCAAGTCATTCCCCGAATAGCCAATGTAAAACCGGCGGTCACAACGATTCCAACGACCTCCCCTAGTGATCTCCAAACCTCCATTGTGTCCCATCAACCTGCACGCATCCAAGAAAAAGAATCTCCTCCAACACCAGAGTTGGTGCCTCCTAAGGGTTCCCTTGACCAAGGTGCACCATTACGAGTGCTCTCGAAAAACGAACTAACCATTCTCAATGACTTAGTTCGAAGTGGGGCTTCACCATTTCTCCTCGTGTTTGCGAACAGATATGTGTCTAGTTGGACTACTCTGAAAGGCTTAGTTGATGAGGTAGCTACCAGGCTATGCTCTCAAATTAATGTTATACTCTTCCCCGGGCTAGGCGATGCTGAACGGAACTCGGATATCATTGAATACTACCAGCGGTTCCGCATCGATGGGATATCAAATCCTCCTACACTACCCTTCGTATGTCTTCTCTCCCGACAACTCCTCCTCCATGTAACCGAAGATAACATTCCAATCCCCCAGGAACTCATTATCAATGCGAACCCTGAAGGATTCCTTGATCGAGTTGAAGCCACCATTAGAATCGCCCAATCCTATCAGATTGAACTACCTAGCGAGGATTACGATTTCACGGAAAGAAAGTTGGATACTATTCCAAACACTTCCCCAACTCTTGATACAACACCCCACCATGATATTCCTTTAGAACCTGCTTCAACCAGTTCGTCTCTCATTGCCGAAACTGATGATGTAATTGAAGAAGTAGCGAGTGTCCCCAAAAATACTGCAATCCAGCAGGTAACGAAAGTTGATCTTGTAGCTGCCCAAGAACGACGTGAACTCGCCTCCCTTGTCCCTATTGCCTTGGCGGTTGTGGAGCTCCCTGAAAACCAGGCTTTGATTGATGCCCTCGAAGCTGCTGTAATTGAGGAACCGAATTTAATCGCTCAATTTGTCGATAGCACAGCCCACCCAGACGCGAGTGAAATCCTCAAACTACCAGGTGGATCAGTTCGACTTCGATTTAATGGATCAGAACGGATCCTCACAAATCCGAAGGCAACCCATCTCGTTGCTAACATTCGGCAGCTCAGAGCCGTGCAAACCATTTCGCAAACTCAAAATCAGGTGTAAAATGATGCTTAAAGATGTAAAAGGTCTCGGTCCCAAAAGTCTGCAGAAATTGCAGGAAGCCGGCATTCTCACTTTGGAAGCGCTTGCAATTCAAGATCCCAAAGTCATGGCTGAACGATCAGGGCTTCCTGAGAGTACAGGTAATCGCTTTATCACTGAAGCCCGCCTCATGCTCAAAGAGAAGATGGCACTCGACTTCGTACCTGGTAGCATTGCTGCTAAAGTTCTTGATGTTCCCACCTTCTCATCTGGGATTGCTTCCCTAGACAAAATTCTCGGTGGAGGTCTTCGCTCTGGCGCGATATACGAGTTCGTGGGACCTGCCCGATCTGGAAAAACCTCCGTCTGCAGTCAATGTTGTGTTACCGTTCAATTACCACCAGACGGGCGGACAATCCAAATCGGCAAAGACGAAGAATACACTGTTCGTGGACGGGGAGGGTCAGCTATTTGGCTTGATACAGAAAAGACCTTCCGGCCTGACCGTGTTGCACGAATTGCTGAGCGATTTGGTTTAGATCCCAAAATTGCTGTCGAAAGCATTAGTTATGTTAAAGTTGTGAATGCCCATCACTTACGGTGGCTCATCGAGGAGCGGTTACCCTTCGTCTTGGATGCGACAAACGCTAAGCTCATCGTTGTAGACAGCTTGATTCGACATTTCGGCGCTGAATTCATTGGGCGTGAGACTCTGGCTAGACGACAACAGATTATCAGTCGATTATTACAACTCCTCATTGAATACGCTGATGCCTATGAAGCATGTGTCATTTGCACGAATCAGGTTCGAGCCAATCCCTCGCCCTATGGCAGTCCAACCAAAGAAGCTGGAGGGAACATACTCGCCTATGGCTCCACCTACCGGATTCGCTTACGTCCAATCAAAGGAGAAGAACGCCGCGCAACAATTCGGGATGCTCCAGATTTACCCGAAGAAGAGGCAACCTATTATCTAACAGATATTGGCCTCATTGACAAGAATGGTCTGGGCACTCTAACGAGCACAAACACTATAGAGAATGGGGAAACCGATTGAAACAGAAATATGCATTGCCGTACACTCGGGGATCTATCAAGGCAGTGTTAGGCCTCGTTTTCTTTCTTTGTCTCATCATCATGGTTTCAAGATTACCATCATCGGCTCTGATCATCTATAACCAACCTCTCGACAATCAAACCCTTACCTATCAATTGGAGGCTCACACGTCTTATGACAATGTCAATCGATCCTTTTATGGAACACAGCAACTAACATTGTACAAAATAGATAACTACTCTATTCAGGGTCAGCTATCATGGAACCTCACATGGGATAACGGCATTACTTGGAATTTTGAAAATACCACCTATATCTACTCCCTAAACCGAACCTACCAATATGCCGGGCTCACCTGCTACACTGCATGGTGGATACACCCCGCCATTCAAATCGGGGACGAAATACCTATTGATGGCGATGTTCCTGCAACCAATAGTTTTCTCCGTCTCACACCTTTCACTGTAACCGACCTCCTTTCTCAGAAGGTTAATCACCACTACTTCTTATGCTGGCAGCTTTCTTACGATTCTCCAAATAACCAACATGAAACATACTATTACGAATATCAAACTGGTATTCTCCTCAGTGCAACATCGGTCCGCTTCGAAGCAAATCAACCCGTCCATGAAATATGGCTTGAACTCCAAACTGCTGAACAACCCCCTCCTCCAATACCTCCCACGCTCCATTTCTGGACGAATTACAATACAGCACTAATTGCCTTTCTAGGAGCCACCGTAGTGTCCTTTTTCGTTTATTACCTTCTCCAACGAATCCGCCCCCCACCAACCTCCTCTCCCTATCCCT
>JAEOSA010000046.1 GCA_016840595.1 Candidatus Hermodarchaeota archaeon
AGAAGGACCCCTCTTTCTTAGTCGTCGGAACCGACGCCTTTCCCCCCTTACTGTTCAACGAACCGTCCGAGACATCGGGAAACGGGCAGGAATCACCTCTAAAGTTACCCCACACGCAATCCGCCACTCATTTGCCACACACATGCTGGAACGAGGAGCTGATGTCCGGGTGTTACAGGAACTCCTGGGTCATTCGAATCTAGCAACCACACAGATCTATACGCACGTCTCGTTGGCCCACGAACGAGCCGTCTTTCAACGTACTCATCCACTCGCCGAATCCGAACCCGAGGGAGCCTATTAACCCCAATTCCTTGCACGGAGAGCTAGGGTTTCGATCCTAGCTCTCCCCTACTTTCAATATATTTCATTCAAAGAATTTCGCTCTCTAAACAAGCGTTCAGTTGTTTTACGTGAAATTATAGTTCACTGCACAATTATTTTTTATGCCTATTATTTGATTTATTCGTTCTGAAGAAAGTGAGTGTTAGACCTTTATCTTAAATATACAGCTATAACTTATACCGTGAAATAAAATAAAAGATATTAAATATAATTATAGATTGATTGTAATTATTCGTTAAGTAGAAAGTAAGTGAGATTTGTAAATGCTTGTTAATAATCTACTAAAAAGAATAGCGAAATTATTAATAATATTAACAAATAGCATAACCATTTGTGTTAGCAAAGACATTTAACTCAATGCAGAGGCTTACAGCAGAAAATCCTTAGCCTTTAAGAGTAATAATGCTAGACTTGGAATCAAATCGACCCATTACCAATAACTCACCATCGTGACTCCTATGTCAGAAATCGTTAAAATTGAAGATCTCATCCGAAAGCTCCAGAAGAGCCCAGACGCCACAGAAAGAGCACAAGCCGCTCAAGCCTTAGGCCATATAGGAGATCAAACCGCGATAGACGCACTTGTACTTGCCCTAGCAGACTCAAATTACGAGGTCCGACGAGCGGCGGTAAAATCCTTAGAACAGCTTCGGGACCAGCACCTAGCAGAAGCACTCATTGAAGACTTATCACATGAGGACCCTGATGTACGACGAGCAATTGTCGAGATACTGTCTGAACTGAGAGATCGGGAAGCAGTGGATGCTTTAATTGCAGCTGTGGAGGATGAAAACATCTATGTTCGCAAAGCTGCCATTGAAGGATTAGCAGCAATGGGAGATTGGAAAGCCGTGGACCCGCTTATCGACCGGTTGGAAGATTCTGATTTATATGTGCGACAGGCGGCTGCCAAGGCCCTGGGTGAACTTGGTGAGATGCGAGCAGAAGAAGCATTGACTCGAAGACTGAAATCGGAGTCAGAGCTCATTGTTCGTCATGAGATCAAAGTGGCTCTTGCCCGGTTGGCTGGTGGCGACTGATTTCTGAATAGTAGAGAAAAACTTCAATTACAAATTCTTACAATTTTTGATAATTTTTTGAGATTAATATTCAATTATGACTTCTCAATTGAAGATTTGTTGTTTGTCTATTAGTATAATAATTAACTATATTTATTCGATTTATAGAAAATAAGTGTGAATGCGTTTGATATCACAATATGTTATACAATATTACATAATTTTGTATAAACAGATATAATAAATTTTCTTTTTAAAGAAAATGAATGATGGTTCTTTTTAGGTTTGTTAAATTATTAAATATTAAACATTATTATTGAAATAATAAATAATGGACATACCAAAGATTTCTCTATCTGCTTTTTAATTAATTCAGGTCGGGTTCTGAGAAAAAATCAGGTTAAGATCAATCTTGCACTTAGTCTTACTTCACATCTATGACTAGCCCTTTAGGCGTGATGTTCAGGGGGTGCCAGGCGCTGTCGTGACCTTGTGGCATGGCTCGGACGCGTATTTCCCGTTGAAGCCCTTCATCAGCTTCGCCTTCTCGAAGTCGAATTTCGATAATGCCATCAGCGATGTGCATGGCAGCACGTGTGGCCACAGTACCTTGAGTGTGGGGGTCAAGGGTCATGATGGTGCTATAGTGTTCGCCGGCGAGGAAGACCTTAGCGCGGCGGAGGAAGCGGAGGACCCGGATGTCATTGCCGAGAAGGATGAAGAGGTCGCTGATGCTGTCAACGATGCAACGTCCGTTTTCACCGAGCTGGATAGATGCAGTGGTAAGGAGGTGGATCAGTTTGTCAAGATTAAGAGCGGAGAGGGTGAACTCGCGGTCTTCTTGTCCAATTTTGGCGAGGAAGTCGGGATAGCTGAAGGTGAAGCCTTCAATGATGCGGAGGTTTTTGCCCTCGTATTTGGTGATATCCCAGTTGAAGTCTTTGAATAACCGGGTTATCGCTTCCCGATGAGTTTCAGTGAGAATGAAAACACTATTTTCTTCCTTGTGTACTCCTTCCCAGAGAAATTGGTACGCGAGAAGGCTTTTTCCCGTTCCAGCATCGCCAAGGAGGAGTGTAAGTCCGTCCTCGGGAACGCCACCTCGTAGAAGCTTATCTAATCCCTTGATGCCTGTGCTTCGTAGTTCCATAAGGGGATTCCATCCAATTCTTCTCTAAGGAGGATAAGCCCCTCGATGAGTAAAAGATTTTCTCTAATTCTGCAACCATTGAATACGGAAGGTGAAAAAAGAAGAGAGAACCCCTCCATAGAGGGGTTTAGGAAGTTTTTAGTCGGAGACTTTGGTCCCACATGCGGGACAGAATCCTACGCCCGGTGGAACGGGGGATCCACAATTAAAACAGGTGGTTTCGGGAGGTCCTTTGGCGGGAGGCCCATATTCATCAGGCGGAGGTGGTAGCTCTTCTTCAGGTTCTACTTTCGGTTCAGCCGGTGGAGGAGCAGGTGCAGGAGCTCGCTCCCCTCTTCGGAAAACGCCGAGAGTACGCGTGACTAACCAGTAGATACCATAGATGCCCATTAGAACTACTATTAGTAGGACGGGGATTGACCAAGGAATGTCTTGGAGGATGAGGAGGAGAAATTCGAAAAGACTAGTATAGCTGACTCTTATGTAGGCTTTGTTACTCGTCTTCTCCCACGGTCGACCCAGGTCATCTTCATAGGTCACATTTGCGGGTTGTGCGATATATCCACCTTCACCAGTAATGGTCACTTCGTATGTATGGGTTACACTGTCACCAGGGGCGAGGCTAGCATAATTAGCGGTCGTACTGCCTGTGATACCAACACTGCTATAGGGTAAGTTGAGGTAAGCATCCCACGCATGGGAGTCATCAAGGACCACATTGGTTACAGTTTGGTTGGGGTCGATGTTCGTGAGGGTGATAGTTACGGTTGCTGTCCCCCCAACCGGAATTAGGGGATCTATGGATTTCCTGATGGAGAGACCAGGCGGGAAATCGCCCTCAAATCGAACTATTATGTTACTTACCGATGATGCATTGGTTAACCAATGTGCGGTGGACCGGAAGACCGTTACCATCTCTGGTGAGGTAGTATTTGTCATGTCAGACGGAGTATACCAGGTGATATTGACACCACCAGGAAAGATCATTGTGAATTCAAAGGCATCTAGACTTCCGATAGTGATGTTGCCAGTGCGGTCGACAAATTCGTTGACGTTGAATTCTTGCTCTTCTCGACCAAAGAATTTGTCTAAGTGTTTACTTGCCCATGCAGCTACGGTGAGACTTCCGGTGAGTTGCATAGATGACTTCATGGCTGTTGAGCTGGGGCTGAATGCTCCGAAGTTTAGAAATCCAGCCATTCCTACACCACCAATGGAATCATTGGCCAGTGCGTAGGTGACTAGTTCTGAAGCACCATCCCGCGTTGCCCCGAGGGCAGCCATGTATTCTTGGTATCGGTCACGACCTTGAATTTCGATGGGGTCTAATGAACCAGGTTCACCAAAGTAGCCGTAGGCTTCGATTGCGAGTGTCATGTTGGGAATTGGTAGGTACAATCCGAAAACACGGCTGAAATCAACGCCGATGGTCGTTTCAAAGTCGAGGTGAATGGCATCCGAAGCAGCAGCAATCTGAGCTGGATCACCTTCTCCAAAAATCATGAGGATAGCGTTTGGAGGCAAGAGATCGAGAATGCCCATCAGCATGTCCATTTCGGAGCCGCCTCCAGAGGTATCGTTGGTGATGAATGAGAAGAGTCCGGTGAAGACGTCTAGGTAGTCACCCCATCGGAAGATGCTGAGTGCCATTAGACAACCTGAATAGTAAGGAGCAACGGTGTTCCAAGCGCCCACGTCCCCAGCGGCAATTATTGTGCTGGTCAGGGAGCCATCATCTGCAGTGATGAATGCTGCCATGTCTGCATCCCCTTCCAATGTGAAATTCTGTGCTAGATTGGAAGATGGCATCGGAGAGCTTGTTGGCATACCTGAGGAGAGAGTGATAGTTGAGGTTGAACCAGTGGGTGCATTCAGCGTAAAAATCGGCATAAACGCACTTAGAAGAAGGAGAATCCCTATGGATGCAACGAAGAGGGTCAGGGGTGTTGGTCGTGCTGAGAAGAGTGAATGGTGAGTTTTGATTCGTTTCATTTCTTTATCGTCTCCTTTGGTGTCAATCTGGTGGGAAGAAGGAGCGTCCGATGAGACCTCCGATGACTGCAGCGACGGTGAGAATGATGAAATTCAATGCAGCTGGCAGGACAAGTGTCTCAACCAGGATGCTTTGGAGTACTCCTAGAAACGCGGTTGGATCGGTCATGCCACCGCCAGTGATATCTCCGAGCCCACCGGTAACGGCGTTCATTATTGGTCCGATTACTGGGGCATTCAGAATATTGAACACCGAAACATCAGGAGGGATAGTTGTCAATACTGACATAAAATCAACGCCACCTGAACCCCCTGAGAGTAGGAGTGGGATGAAGGCAGCGGCTAATCCAACAAGCATCATAATGAAGGTTAGGGTGGAGATGACCATCGCGACTGGAATGGCACCCCAGAGGCTGCGGACAAAGAGTCCAGCAACCAATCCAATTGTTACCCAAGCGATTAACACGGTTGGGTATAAGAGTGGATGGCCAAAATACATGTTCAGGTACATTAAGAAGAAGCGGAACCATGGTCCAAAATAGGGGGCCAGCCAGAGGATTAGGTCAGTGTAGCCAGCGGGAAACAGGAAATATGCCATTGAGATGGTGAGAAAGAATCCGATAGTAAGTCCGATTAGTTTACGTCCCATTGTATCTCATTCCTAAAAGGGCTAATTAGTAAGTTTGTCTCTCAAATAACACGCCTATTAAGGTTTCCCGACTTAAAACTAGTCTAAATCAAATCTACGCAATCCTTAGAAATAACCCGTTACTTGCGACTCCGACGGCGTTTGCGCCGCATTTTTCTTGCTCGTTTCTTTTTCCACTTCTTCCGCATAGCGGGATCCACCCAGTCTTCGAGAAAACGTATAGTTCAGTTGAATCTAGCCTACAAAAGAATTGTGATTGAATCTCTTTCTTTCAATGAGGTTCATTCTGTTCTCTACTTAGAATTAAAAAAATAGAAGGGGCATGGGTCAAGTTGACCCACTGTAATTCAATGATTCTTGCTATGCTCCTTCCGATTCGGCAATTGCGCCAGCGATTATGAGGAAAAGCCCTCCAATCGAGAAGAGTGAAAAAACACCAATGATGATGAGTCCAACCTTATGTTGTTGAGGTTCATGTCGCCACATGAGAGGAATGAATCCGAAAATAAATCCAATAATCATTGCGGGGATAAGAAATATTCCTATTCCTAAGAGAACCCATCCAACTGCTTCGGGTGCAAACATCAAAACGGGTATGAGGGCTATTCCAAGCAAGGCTGTAAAGCCAAATGCTGCAAGCAAATTGAAAATTGCGCCAACTAGTGTTAGGGTTGATGCTGTTTCATTTGATCCCATTGTCTAGATAACTCCAGTTTATTCTGAGCCTTAATCATTCCATGAGAAGAATGATGAAATCCATTGGTTTGAAATCATTTTAAAATCTTTATACTTTGTACAATGTTTTTTGACATTTCATTTACTTTAGCAATAAGAAATGATTATTTAGACTGGTGGAATGCGCAATAGCCATGGATTCCGTTGCCTTAGTGAAAGCGACCCAAGATTTTGAAAAATCATTAGATACAGGATTGAAACTTATCGGGGGATTTGGCAATCTTCAATCGCCGGTGATTATCAAACCCAATATCTGCACGATTTCGGATGGCACGGGATATTCTGTTACCAGCGTTGAGGTCGTTGAGTCTGTTGTGAATCTCCTGCTCCGTGAAGACCCCAGTTTAGCAATTCGGATTGTTGAATCAGATAGCCAGAGCAAATGGGTGAGCGAAGCCTTTGATAAATTCGGGTATTCAGCATTAGCCGAGGATAAACAACGTCAAAATTTCGATGTGACATGTGTAAACCTCAGTGAAAGTCCCACCGAGATGGTCTCCTTTGAGGGGGATTACTTCACCAATCCTGAACTTCCTGACGTTCTTGTGCGTCCAGGCTATGTCATCTCAGTGGCCCAGGCGAAAACCCATTACCTCACCTTCATTACCGGAGCTTTGAAGAATCTCTTTGGTTTTCTTCCACGCAAAGATCAGGGTGTTTATCACAAGCTTATCAATGAAGTCATCGTGGATTTAGCCCGGCTCGTGCCTCCCAACCTTAATATTATTGATGCTCGAGTGGGTGTGGAAGGATGGAACGGTCCCAAGACTCGGCAGCTTGACACTTTCATTCTCGGGCATAAGGCAGCTTCGGTAGATGCGACGATGTTGAGAGTCATGGGCTTTGAACCAGGTAATATCCGACATGTGGTTGAAGCTAGCAAATATGATAAGGGTTCTTTGAATCCTAGGATTTTGGGGGAACCTCTTGAGTCGGTGAGGATCCAGTTTAGAACACCAAAGGGATTGGACTCAGATGCCACTTTCTCATCCTAGTTGGTAGTTACTCGGGAAAACGTATGAAATATAACTATGAATAATACAGGGAGTTAGAGGAGGTTTCAGATTGGGCGAAATTACCTATTTCACGGCTGTCATCATTCATACCATCATTGTTGCTGGTATGCCTTTGGCCGCAATCATTTGGGCAATAGTTCGGCGAGCCAAGTGGTCAAAGGTTCGCTACCAGTATGGTCGTATTCTTATTGTGACAGGGCTAACGGTCAACATGTATATGCCCCTCTATTTTGCCTTCTTGGGTCTTGTCATGTCAGGCAATTTCATTCTTGCTTTTACCCTAATTCTTCTCATTGTGTTCTTAGTGGACTTCTTTCTCTTCACACTACTGTTGAAACTGAAATCTCGTGAAGCCCTCATCACTAGCCTTGTTGGTACAATCCTACTCTTTCCGTTTGTCATGCTAGCAACGTTTAGTAGTATTATGCTGTGGAGTGTTTTCCTCGCGATGTGGCTCTCGCCGTTACCCTAAGACCTTATCTCTCACTCTAATGACAAAGAAGACATACAGGTGATAATTAGCCTATGGGCTCCTTTTTACATACGCCATTGTTTCCGTTGGATGCCTTGAATGGAAATCTGCGTATTACGACTTAGAGGGAGTTATACTGGAAATAGGCTCGTGAACGGAAAGGCAATGAATCCTGTGAAGAACATGATATAGACTACGATGATGATGACGATAGGAACAACGAGGTTGTCAAACCCACTGGGACTGAGGATTTCAGCAATCGTGGCAATTATTGATATGATGAGAATCAGGATTAGATAGTTTATCGGATCAATCGCTGTTGGATAGACTGGATTGAGGACAAGCCAGAAAATTCCTAATAGGAAATAGCTGAAGAGGAAACTAAAGAGGAACATGGCAATAGTGCCTTCAAGGCTTTTCTCTGCAAAGATTTTGAATTTACGTTTGCCCCATTTACGACCAATGATATCGGCAAAGCCATCACCGCCTGCGAGTGGACCAAAGACTAGAATTGCAGTTGGTACAAAGATAGCGAATTGCGGAACGTTTGCAATGTCAACAGGAACGAACCAGAATAATATTGATGAGATTATCATGATAATTGTATAGAAGAGAGTTCCTTTGAGAAGTTCTCGGGGTTCTCCACTTCGAGACATTGTTCGTACAAATTCCTCGTTCTTCATCATGCCTGTGCCGATTCCGAGGAAGAGCAACATGAAGATTATGGGAACGACAGTTGCAAAATAGCGACTATACATGTCACTGGAAAAGAGGAGCCATGTGATCAGCCATAACGGAGCAGCGAAGAGGTGGATGACCTTTCGTGATATATAAACAGGAATTGCTTCTTTTTTTCGAAGAATATCATTGATTCGTATTAGCAACAGGATTAACACGAACGAGATGATCAAGGCGATGATATCCCAAGCCTAGTTGGGGATACCAAATCCGATTAATGGGTTGACCATAGTTATCACTTACTTAGTTCTGCATTAGGAGCAATGAGGTGAATATTGTCACCTGTCTCCTTAAAAGTAAACAAATTTTCTGAAAAACGCACTTTAATATGCTATTTAGAGGGTTATTCAACATCCTCTAGCGCTCACCCTAATCCGAACCACAAAAAGTTGTGAACTTTAAATGACAACCAAATTAACACAAAAAGTCTTCACCGATTTAGAATTCTACTTGTGGCGAATTCGTTACGAGCCAAAGGCAGAGTGGCAACCTGAAGTATTAATGATGGGATCCGATGCCGCTCTGAACGCCATCCATGATGCCTTAGTATCCATGCTAGCTGATTTCAAATCCTATGGAAAAAGTACACGGAAGTTTTTGTGTAATCCTCCTGAAGATGTGGACATAGTGCGGTATGCTCGTGAGCACAAGGCGGAGCTGGAGTGGTTGATTTGGCTGGTTGTTCGTCTGGAGTCAGATGTTCCTGATGATACTCGGTATGAACTGAAGAATAAAGCCGTGACAATTCATCTTAATGAACAAATGCTACAACAACTCATTGAAATCCTTGAACACCAATTAGCTCATGAAACTCAGTTCCCGCATGGGAAAACAGCGCCCGGAGGGCTTTTCTTTGCGCCGGATTGGCTCGGAGCAGAATAACTAATATAAAAAAGAAGGAGCGAAGAGGGCTGTTACCAGTCCTCTTCGTCTTCATACTCTTCTTCCCAATCTTCTTCGTCGTCTTCAGGAGGATATTTGAACTCTACCATTTCAAATCACCTTAGGTGATTGGAACTGTGAATGTTCGACCAATCCTAAACCAACTTTCTCCAGATTCAGACCCCTTCGGGTTTCATCCTGTATCCTGGAGTTTTGTGTTGGCGCTGAACCAAATACAAGTTAAGAAATGCAGGAATTATTTCTTGCCTTTCTTTGACTTGGTTGTGGTTGCGGTTTTCTTTTTCGTTGAACCTTTCTTTTTCTTGGCCATAGTGGATCACAGCAATTTTGCCTTCTTCAATTGAAACAAATCAAACTTTTCAGTGAAAATAAAACGAATTTAACGTCTTAAATTTCTGAAAAAAGGAACATTATTATCGTAATTGTTGAGATTAGGGTAATTTACACTTTTTTCATTATTTTAACTGAATAAAAGCGGGTTTTCAATGAATCGGGACATCTTCTTGGGTTATTTAGGCGTCACATAATTGAAGCCGTTTATGCACTCGGTGTACCGCTGACGCAGCTCGTATCACTCCGCGTTGAATATCTATATCCAGCTCTTCTTTGAAGAATTTTGACTGCCAGCGTAGAAAATGTAGTTGTTGACGAAGACGTTTGAATCGTTTCTTATATTGGATGATTGGTTTTTTTTCGGTTGAAGGTGGTCCACATTCTGTGTAGAGCATACGACAGGCATTGACTAGGCGTTGAACACGTTTTTCGAACATTTGGTGAATCAGAGTCTCAATTTCCTCGGTAAAAACGGAATTAAAGAGTTCAAGTCTTGAAGCGTATTGCGTTGGTGATCCAAGTTCTAATAAACGGAAAATAAATTGGCTGGGGCGTAAGAGGACTTTCTGATATAGCTGAAACCTTCCTGTCCGAATTTGGGGAGCAAGTACAATGCCGGGTTTAATTCGAATGAGAGGTGTGCGTGCGATTAATCGGGATAGTTCTTTTCGCTTGAACTCGCTTTTGAAAGGCTTGTAGAGGATTAGCACAAATCGTTGTGGTACTTTGGATACCTCTTTTTTGATTTTTCGAGGTTTTTTCGTGGAATCACGTCGAGGCTTGAAAACGAGTACACCGGATTCATTTGGAAGAAGGAGAGCCCAGTGGGAATTATTTTGTCTTTTTGAACCATAAACTCCTGGTCGGAGCCTAACGATTTCATTAGATGTGTTTGGGAAAGTGAGTTGCGCTAGGTTTGGACTTAGATAGAAGCAAGAATAACCTTTGAGTGGTTTAGGTTCTAGAGATAGTAGCTCCGCTGATTTCTCAAGGTTGAGGACTGCTGCATCTTTCGTAGGGATTGATGTCATCGGGATTTGAAAAGGAACTAAGTTAATTATTTTTGACCTGATTTCAGCTCTTATTTTACCTTTTCTAACGGGATGGTTTTAATTCAGGGGTATCAAGATATCCTGACTTGAATGAATTTCATGTTGATCGCACGGTGAGGTAGAAGTATTCGGTTTGGGTGTGGACTCCATCAACGAGGATGCGAAGTTCGAGGATAAAGGTCACGAGGAGTACACCACTATCGAGGCTTTTCGCGTAAAGGGTTATGGTTCCGCCGGTCATGTCTTGGGGATACATCGTGAGTTGGCTGATGTTGTAGAGGTAAATGTCGTTATCAAGAATGGGAGTCACGTTGCTACTGTGGAAGTAGATATCAAAGCTGGTGCTGTAGCTTGCGAGCTGGATGGTGACATCACTTATGGTGGTGTTTCCGTTCTTAACTAGGTAACTGATGTCAGCGGTGTCACCGACGTTAATGTCGAAGGGGTTGATACTGGTTTCAACGAAATCAACGCCTGTGACTGTCTGGTTGTAACCGAAGAAGAATTGGGCATAGGTTTCGGCGACGGTGGGGGCATAGGCGACTTGGTTGATGTTTTCGGCATCGACCATGCCTACGAATGTGAGTGTTTCTACAAGGGATTCCCCAGGTACTTCAGCGTAGACGGGGAAGAGGTAGACTAGTC
>JAEOSA010000047.1 GCA_016840595.1 Candidatus Hermodarchaeota archaeon
CTGTTGTATATCGCCAAGCATATCCATTATCGCCATTAGCGACATCTGTTCGAAACTGCCAAGAAGGTGTGGCTCCTGATTCAGGGACTAGAACAGCAAAATAATAGTTATTATACGTCCCTGTTGTCGTAAGGAAGACCGGGCTTACCCATGTTGCATTTATCCAACCATCGAACGTATCAGTACTCTCTCCCAAATCAAAGAAAATACGGCTGGACCAGGCAAAATGCGGTTTGGGTCTCCCACCCTCTAGGGTGGCATTGTAGATTCTCACGTATAGGTCATCACTGGTATCTAACAGATCGAAGGCATCCGCTTCTACCCTCACCATCACACTATGAAGATGACAAGAATTAGTAATCTGAAGACTCATGGCAGCACGTATAGTGTGACTGCCCTCGCTTGTAGAATCATCAGTTTCAATATCTAAAACAATAGGTCCCGCAGTAATTCCTGAAAAAGAGGCGTTAAACGCCGTTTCCCAATCTACTGGTAGAGAAACGGTAAAATCACTAGCGTCATCAGTTGCAGTAGGAGTGCTCATTGTCTTATTATAGGTCGCTAGGATGCTAGTGGGATTTCCAATTCCCCAATATTCACCAACAGGAACGCCACCTCCGTATGGTGGTGGAGGGGTATTCTTTGGGCTAATCTGAGCAGCTTCAATAGGATCACTTGATGAAATCGGGTAAATAGCAAAACAAGTAAAAAATAAAATGAGAAGAAGTGCTGTGGAAATCTTCAAGGATCGTGCCACATGATTTCACCGCATATCCGCTGGATGTAGCTGCCACTTCACTAACGACCGTCGATGGATGACTTTTAGTTCTTTCTTTAAAGAACGGCTTTTCTAAACGGCTCTGCGATTTTCGCACCTCTTCTCATACTGAAATAAGTCGGTTTTACTGCTCCGTGAAAGCTATATACTAATTGAAGCGAAGAAACCACTCACTGAAGGGATTTACTTGCTGAGCTTTGATGAATTTAAGAAGGTTGATTTTCGGATTGCCACGGTTTTGGAATCAGAACCTGTGCCGGGGACAAAGAATCTCCTGAAACTCCAAATTGACCTTGGAGAATTAGGTAAACGCCAAATTGTCACTGGATTAGCGCAATATTATCCTGCTGAATCCCTCGTTGGGAAACAACTGGTAGTGTTGGTGAACCTTAAACCCGCAGTGTTTCGAGGTGAAAAATCAGAAGGCATGTTGCTCGCCGCAGAAGTAGGGAAGCAAGGTGATGCTGATTACCAAGTAGTCCTTGTTGTGCCTGAACGTGAACTGCCTCCTGGCACTCCAGTCCACTAAAACCCAACTAGCGCATTCTAAACTCCTGTCTTAGACGAACATGTCATGAGCGCTGCGACCATTTTCTCGTTCTCGTTGTCGGTCAAGGAGCTGCTTGATTTCCTTTTCAATTGCTTCGGCATCAGCCATAAGTTCATCCGTACCAATTCCTAAATCGTACAGCTGGTTAAGCACACCAATAGCAACACTAGCCGCTCGGGGATCAGGGCGTCCTCTCTCAGCATAAGGAAGAATGGCAAGGGCGGGAAAATCACGAATTTCATAATTCAGTAATAACAGAGCTAAGGGTCCGTAGATACCCCGACCCTCCTCAAGAAGTGGAAGCTCATGTTTTTTCGCAATTTTTTCGTAAGCGGAGGTAAAGGCACTCCGAAATTGATCCTCGCCTTCGGCAAATTGCTGATCCAAACCACCCAGAAGGACGGCCTCTTTCAAGCCATTTTCTTTTGACCAGTTAGCAAGCGCTTCGGTAAAGGGTGCCCACTCAGCCCGGTGTGGTTGTAATCGTGTAAACAAGAGGACAAAGCGGTCTTCATACTCATACAATTCAATCGGCATTAAAAGCCGGTCACCACCAATAAAGACGTGAGGGGGTACTAGCGGGCTCATAATACATCCAATTGAGCGTACATTTTCTTGATTGGCTAAATGGCGAAGGACAATATAGCCGGTTTCTCCTAAGGCGCTATGAAATCCTGAAACCAAAATCTTACCCTTTAATTTTACATCAGGATCTCTCATGATTATCTTAATTTCTTCAGCGTACTCCATTAGACTCGCCTTAGCTTCGTGATGGCTGAAGCTGATGAATTCGCTGTTTTAAGTCTTCTTCCCTAATTAGAGAAATTCACATGTTACACGAATTCACATCAACTTCGAAATACATTTATGAAGTCACGTCCGCAAGGCGTGAATACAAATCCCGCCAAAAGAAAAAACCGCCACGAGCAGGGGAATTGCCATCGTTGACTGAACTCCACTTCCTAGGTGGCTGTAAAACCATCGGAAGCTCTGCATATCTAGTCAAAGAAAATGATACTTCAGTCCTTGCTGACTTTGGCGCCTCCTTCAACGGGCACCCGACATTTCCCCCCATGACCCGTCCCCAGAATCTCACTGTTGCCCTGAGCCACGCACATCTTGATCACAGTGGTGGGCTCCCCCTTCTCTTCACCAGTGGTTCAGCACCAGTCTACATGACCGCAATTACTCGCGACATCATCCGTGTCCTCCTCAAGGACATGCTGCGGCTAAGTCAATACTTTTTACCCTATGAAAAACTCGATGTCGAGCGGCTATTTCGCCGCATTAAAATTGTCAATTACAAAGAACCCGTCAACCTGGGCAATGGTATCACCCTGACCCTCTATGATGCAGGACATATCCCCGGAAGCGCGGCAATCCATATTCAAACCCCTTCCCGTGAAGTACTCTATACGGGGGATATCAATACCATTGACACCCAATTACAGAGGGCTGCCCGCATTCCTACAAAAACGCCTGACACCATCATCATGGAAAGCACCTACGCACTCACTACTCATGAGGATCGACAGAAAATCGAAGAAGATTTCATTGAAAAAGCTCATGAAACCATCGACAATGACGGAATAGTCCTAGTTCCTGCTTTTGCCGTTGCCCGTGCCCAAGAAATCTTATGTGTCCTAGCCAAATACAAAACCTCTTACCCCATCTATTTAGACGGCATGGCCCGAGAAGCCGCCCGAATCTTCCTCCGACACCCCACCTTTTTCCGAGACTACAAACTCTTGAAACGAGCTCTAAGTCAAGCCGAATGGGTACGAAATCGAAGACAACGTGACGGGATTCTCAAAAATCCAGGACTAATTGTTGCGCCAGCAGGAATGCTACGCGGAGGAACCGCAGCAATGTACCTAAGCCAAATTATGGATGATCCCCGAAGTGCGGTTCTAATGGTGGGTTATCAAATCCCCGGAACCCCCGGTCGTGACCTCCTCGAAAATGGCTTCTATGATTATGGGATCGGACCTAAACGGGTCAAGGCGAAATACCAGCTTTTTGATTTCTCTTCGCATGCAGGTAAAGAACAATTATTAAACCTCGGCGGTTCTTTTTCCAACGCGTCCCACATCTTCACAGTACACGGGGAAGCCGAGGCTTGCGAATCGCTAGCAACAACGCTTCAAAAACAATTTGGACAAAACGCTCACGTTGCTGAGAACGGACAAAAAATAACACTACCTGACTGATGGTGAAAACTCTATGGCAGAAGAAATGCCCGTAATAACTGGTGACCGATATACAATCCTCGGAAACCTCATCATTGTAATGATCTCCGCAGGCCTACTCGGTCTCATAATCCTATTATCTGAAATTCGGCTCTACGCCGAACCCATCTCCGAAGGCATCTTTGGTCCTGCTGCCGCCATCGCAAACGCCCTTCTCTTCGTTGTGTTAGCCACAGTTGGCGCAACCATGGTCGTCCTCCTCTTGAAATACGGAAAAGAACGCCTCCTCAAATTCATACTCATCGGCGCCTTTGGCTTCATCGCCGTGGTAATCTTCCTCTACTTCGGCTCCATGTACCTCGTCGTCTTCCAGTTCATCAATCCCACCTCAGCAATCTTCATTCTCTTTGCCTTCATACTAGCATCGATTGTCAATTTCATCACAGTCGAATCGGATTACCGAATGAAAAATGGGGGCTTACTCCTGTTTGGATCCGCCGTTGGCGCATTTCTGGGCGTTGTCCTACCCGTGTGGACAAGCGTACTACTCTTGGTCGGATTAGCTATTTACGATTATTACTCTGTGAAAAAAGGACCAATACGCAAAATCGTAGAAATGACCGAAGACGACCCTGACAAACTCAGCGCCCTGGCCGTCTCCTCTTCCGAATGGGATATCGGACTGGGCGATGTGGCGTTTTATGGCATGATCGTCGCGCTTGCCGTCGTCAACCCCATATTCGGAGTACTCGGGGCTATTTTTGCCGTCATTGGCATTGTTGCTGGATTTCTCATTACACTTAGACTACTTGAAAAACGAGGTGTAATGGCCGGACTTCCTATTCCAGTCGCTTTAGCACTTCTCGGTCTTGCCTTGGGCTACCTGATTCAATGGATCTTACCCTTATTCTTCATGCTCTGAAAAACACGTAATCCTTGATAGTCCTAAACATCAACAATTGGAATCTTCAAGGCTGCAATAATCCGCTCAGCCGTACCAGGATCCGTTTTGAAAGTATAAAGATAGCTGGGAGTTCTCAGCTTCAATTTCACCGCATCTGGAAGCCGTTTCACCCGGCATTCACTAGCCAGTTCTATTAGTTCGAGGAATTCTTCTTCGGTTTGCACTTCACGAGGCATCATTTACCACCTGAGCGAATGGCTACGAGGCAGAATCCCACCTTAAAAGCATTGTGATAATCCGGCACTCCACAACAGCATTCCTATCGCGAAACAAGTGGTGGGCCGGGCGTGAATTGAACACGCGACCTCCGCCGTTTCCTCGTTTTCACCCAATCAGGCTAAAACCTGTGAGAGCGGTGTCATACCACTAGACTACCGGCCCAACACGATTACTTCGTCAGTTCACGCCGTTTCGGACGCAAATTCTTCCGCCGACAACGACGACACTTCGTAGCCTTAAACGGATTCTTCGCACCACAATCACGACAAATCGTCACATACAAAAGATGCTGTAAAGCAATACGACGTTTCTCCGGATCAGCGACAGGCATCATGTTCACCTAATGCGGATGCGCATCCCCACGGTTCCTTATAAATTATTTTGCTATCTTTATCGCAATCAACCGACGCCCTTATTGGGAAGAAAGACGACTCTAAACCCTATACAGTTGGAGGCTTGGTCGTGTACGCTCATTACGAGCCCTCAGAAGAACTGTTCGTCAATCGTGAAAAACAACTTGACTGGATGGACAACGCCCTCACCCAATGCCACGACCAAAGTGTCATTCTGCATTTGCATGGTATAGGCGGCATCGGAAAAACCGCACTCCTTGAACACTGGAAACACACCATCGAAGCCAGCCTACTTCTTGACTGTAACCGCATCACTCACCTTTTCGACCGACTAGAAAGCATAGCCCGCAATGCTGCTCAACTTGGTATTCAACTTCGACGATTTGACCTTCTCTGGTCTATTCGCCTTCGCTTCATCAAAGGCATCGAACCCGCCAAAGAACCCGGGCGTACCTGGGCTTATGACGTCATCAAACCCTTACCCTTCATCGGCTCCCTCGTCAACATCAGCAAAGCCATCCACACTATTGGTGGAAAACTCAAGGATCGGCTCAAACACAAGTTCGGCGACGTTTCAGACTGGCTTAATAACCGCCTTGGTTCCGAATACAGTGAAAAGCTCCTTGAAATTCTCTGGAAGGACCCCCATCACGCCGAATTCCTCTTCTTAGATGCTCTCCTTGAAGATCTAAATTCCCGAAAAAACAAGGAGCAATCCCTCCTGTTACTGTTTGATCACATGGAAGACGTTGATGCTGAACGCTTGCAATGGCGATACCGCGGACGAAAAATCAGTGAAACCGAACTCTGGTTCATCTTTCTCTCATCTCTTCATAACACTGTTGGAGTGACCGCCAGCCGCAGACGACTACCCAAAGCCATCAAAGAATCCATCACTGTTGAGGAGCTCGAAATTACCGAATTAGATACCCAAAGCTGTCACCAACTCCTCACTGAACGAGGAATCACAGAGAATGAAATCCAAACACAAATTACAAGCGTTAGTGGCGGCAATCCCTTTGTGTTGCACACCATCTGCGATATGAACGAACTCGGGAAACTCTCGCTAGAAGACATCGAAAACCTCCGAGCTGACACCCTCGAGCAAGTCCGAATCAAAACCTGGAGACGCCTCTTCAACCAAGCCAAAGACCTCTCCGATATCATTGATCGCGCCGGATTACTCCCTTTCTTCAACCGCAAAATCATGGACATCATCACACCCTCCATGAAATCCGCAGACTGGGATCAAATTCTTCAACTCAGTTTCATCCAAGACCGCGGCGATGGCAATTGGACGCTCCATGCATTAGCGCGCGAACTCGTCCTTGCTGAACTCGATAACACCCTTCCAAGCCACGTTTCTGAAGTGGCGAATCTTCTCGAACAATCAGCTGCTGATAATGCAGATCCAACCTATCGTGGTCTAGCAATTTCTGCGAAAATCCTAGTAGATGAAGCCGGAGCGATTATCGAGTGGTGTAATTTTGTCCAAAAACTCTGGATGGCATATCGATTTCAAGACGCCCTTTCCGTAATTGACATCATACCCTATAAAAAAGAAGAAAGCCGCGCTATCATGAAATGGCTAAGAGGACGACTTACTGGAAACCTATACCGTGTAGCTGAAGCCGAACAAGACTTCCTTGAAGCGCATCTCCTATTCAGACAATTCGCAGCCAAGGAACCCGAAAAATTCCTGCCCTACCTCATCTGGACCAATCTATGGCTCCTGAGTATATTTACCTTGACAGGTCAATTTGCACAGTTTGAAGATATAATTCAACAAAACTACCAATTAATCAAACGCCTGTCGAAAATGCAACCTGAACCAATACTCGGATTCCAAAATCTAAATAAAGTGTTCCTATCATGGCATTATTTTTATTATGCACGATTTTTGATGGTGATGGAGCGCTACAATGAAGCAGAAGCGGCATTGAAGAAAAGCTATGAGATAACCCAGGACGGTCTCGATACAAACCCATCATATCTTTCAGATGTAACTGGCGCCCTTCAAAATCTCATTTTCTTGTATCTAGAGTCTGGCAGAATTAGCGAAGCCGAAAATGCTTATCAAGAAATGGAAAGAGTTGTATTCAATTACTTTGAAGGAAAGCCACTTGAAGAAACTGAAGTTATCCCTTTTCTGTTCGGACCGTCGAAACATTCAATTCAATTTAGTACTGGGGAATTTAAGGAAGCAATTGGGGAAATTAATAAAGTAATCGAATCCGGTCAAAAATACATTGAGGATGATAAAACGGACCAGAGAACATCATTGTTCGTTTTGCTATACTTCGGCTTCCTTGGGATCGCACTCAAACACACAAATAGGCTAACAGAAGCAAATGATGCCTTCAAAGAAGCTTTAAAATTTGCTAGAATCGGATGTGAGAAGGAACCACGAACCTTTATCCAACTTTATGGTTTTGTGCACAATAACATGGCTATCCTCCAATGCCAGCTAAATCACACTTCCGAAGCCTCAAGTGGATTTAATGAAAGTCTTCGTGTTTTTCGCCAACTCGCTGATCAAACACCAGAATTATACTTGCCCTATTTAGCTCAGGCAATCAATAATTATGCCATTCATCTTCGACAAACAGGTAACCTTAAACAAGCTGAATCGACTATCCGTGAGGCTCTGAGCATTAGAAGAAAACGTGCAGAAAGTAATCCTGATTATTTTCTTTATCAAGTAGCAAGTTCGTTAAACAATTTGGGTGTTATTCTCGCCGAGGGGAAGAAATTACACAAAGCAAGAGATGCTCTTTTTGAAGCATATCAGCTTCGAAAAAAACTTTTTGAGAAGGCTCCTAAGCTTTACTCCCGAGATTTTGCATCAACGTTGACGAATCTAGGGTTAATAATGAAACGTTTGGATAGGTTGCAGGAGGCAGAGCAGTATTATCAAGAGGCTATTGGAATTTGGGATCCTTTGGCAGCAGAGGCTCCTGACACCTACCAAGGATATCTTACTCAATCTCTCGTAAATCTTGCATTTCTGCATTCTGCCAATCAGGATTCTTCTGATGATTTTAACTCAATTATGAAGCGGCTTCGAAAATTGGGTGTTTCCGCGCTCCCTGAAAGCGAAGTTTGGATTGAACTCATGGAAGAATATTTTCGAGTTCCAAGTTAATGATGCAATTTAGTAGAATATTCGCTTAACAGTTCAAGTTTCTAGAGAATCTTTTGTAAGGCTTCATCAACATCGATGGGGCGTTCAATGACTGTTGCACCGGCTTTTCGGAGTGCTGTGATTTTTCCATCTGCGGTTCCAGTTTTTCCGCTCACGATGGCTCCGGCGTGTCCCATGCGTTTCCCTTTGGGTGCTGTTCGTCCGGCAATGTATGCGATGACGGGTTTGGTAACGTGTTTTTTGATGTAGGTGGCGGCTTCTTCTTCAGCGCTTCCCCCAATTTCACCGATGATTACAATGGCATCGGTTCCTTGGTCCTCTTCAAAGAGTTTGAGGGCATCAACAAAGGACATGCCAACAATGGGATCACCACCCAGTCCGATAGCTGTTGATTGACCAAATCCAGCATCTGTAAGGCTTGCGGCGACTTCATAGGTGAGGGTGCCGCTTCGGGATATGAGTCCCACGCGTCCGGGTTTGAAGACGTGTGCAGGCATGATACCTAGCTTGCATTCTCCTGGGGTGATAATGCCTGGCGTGTTCGGACCAATAATGTAGCTGCCTTGCCGTCGGGCAAGTTCGATGAAGCGCATTTCATCGTGAACGGGGATGTGTTCGGTGATGACGGTGACGACTTGGAGTCCAGCATCTATGGCTTCGGTTGCAGCGTCAGCAGCAAATCGGGCCGGGACAAAAATAATTGATGCGTTGATATTGGGAAATTGCTTCTTTGCGTCTACAACGCTATCAAAGACTGGGATTCCTTCAATCTCTTGCCCACCTTTACCTGGTGTTGTTCCAGCCACAATTTTTGTACCATACTCGAGCATTGCCTGGGCATGGAAATGACCTTCTCGACCAGTTATACCCTGAACCAGAACCTTAGTCGCCTTATCAATCAGAACGGTCATTTCAACCCCTCCTTGACGTGTTCTACGACGCGTTTCGCCGCGGCATCCATTGAGTTTAGAAAAGGAATATGTGCCGCTTCAAGGATTTCTGCCCCCTCTTTTTCCCGGGTTCCAATCATACGAATTACAATCGGGACTTTTCGGGGCAAGGTTTTTTGGGCATCAACAATTCCACGAGCCATTTCATCGCACCGAGTAATACCACCCAGGATATTAATGAAGACGGCTTCGACATCCGGGTGGGATATGACGATTTTGAGGGCGTTGAGCATGCGGTCTGCGGTTGCGCCCCCGCCAACATCTAGAAAATTGGCTGGGGATCCGCCATAATATTTGACGGCATCCATGGTGGCCATGACGAGCCCTGCACCGTTTCCAATGATGCCAATGTTACCTTGTAATTCCACATAGGTCATGCCCTGTTTTTGAGCACGTCGTTCCAGTTCGGTTTGTTCAGAAATGCCTTTGCTCACGCGTTCTGCGAGAGCTTTGTGTCGGAATAACGCATTATCATCTACGTTTAATCGGGCATCAGCGGCAATGTAGGTTCCATCACTGGTAACAATCAAGGGGTTGATTTCTGTAAGTTCTGCATCGTTCTTGAGGAAGACCTGCCAGAGTCTTAACAGGAATCCTGTCACCTGTAACATTGCCCGTCCCTCAAATCCAGCATTCTTAGCGATTTGTCGGGCTTCGAATTCCCGTAATCCTAAAACGGGGTCGGTCCAGAATTGCGCGATTTTGTCTGGGTGTTCTTCGGCAACCTGTTCAATGTCCACACCCCCCATCGCGCTACAAATCACGACAGGCCGTCGACGACCGCGGTCGATTGTAATTCCCACATAGATTTCCTGTTGGATATCGAGGCGTTTTTCAACGAGCACTCGTTGTACGGGGTGTCCATGAATGGTCATTTTCAGGATTTCAGCCGCTTTTGTTTTCGCCTCAGCTGGGGTTTTAGCAAACTTGATACCCCCGGCTTTTCCTCGCCCTCCTGCAAGCACTTGGGCTTTGATAACGACAGGGCAGGCTAGTTCCTTGGCAACCTTGGTTGCTTCATCGGGAGTGGTAGCAATCCCTGATGGTGGAAGGGGGATTCCCGCTTGACGAAACGCCTCTTTTGCTTCGTATTCAAAGAGCCGCATTGCATATCTCACTCCTAGATGGCTTCAGGAGTCCATGTGGTCAATACGGTATGAGTCGATGTCTCGACGACACCATTAATATCCGCAACGCTGGAGAGAAATTCAGCAAGCTCAGCGCCACTTACGGTTACGACCATGTCGACGGATCCTGTGACACGGTGCAGGCGTAACGGCTTGAGATCCTTAATCTTTTCATACACTTCAACGCGATATTTCGGCTCCACTCTCAAAAATACCAAAGCTTCGTCAGTTGACTTGCCAAGTAACCGTAAAGAATCTGGAGATAAATCGATAAACCCTCGGCCAGTTCGAATCAGTTTGAGGCTTCGAAGTTTCCGTAAGTGGTTACTTAATGCTTGGCGGGTGATCTTCAATTCCTTGGCTAACTGGGCTTGCGTTCGAGTGACGGTCTGAACTGACACGGGCACACTGGCCATGTACAGTCTGCGGAGGATTTCCAGTTGCCGTTCAGTGAGCCGAACAACTCTGTCAACTAGTTCCAAACTTGTCCACACCTGTGTAACGTAGTGTCTGTCAGTAGGAGAATTCCTTTTTCAGCGTTGTTGTTGTGTAAAGTAAATTGAACAACAATGACAAGGTACGTTTTAGAGGGAGAATGACAACGTTTTTTAACCTTCCAGCATAGCCGAAACCTACAAATTTCCCTTCCAAGCATCATGCGAAGGCTAAGAATAGAAGGTTTAATCGTGAAATCCCCCCTTTGTACAATTTGTTTGAAAAACTACCCCCTCGTGTGTGGGAACTG
>JAEOSA010000255.1 GCA_016840595.1 Candidatus Hermodarchaeota archaeon
GGGGAGTGGCGGATTCATCAAAATCCTTTGTAATCTCACCATAGCTCGTGGCATCTAACACACGTAAGGCCGCATACATATCCCGAGCACCTAGCAGGGCGTCCCACTGCTCTGGTGTGAGCATATCTGATTTGAATCCCCGGATTTTTGCATTAATGTAACTATACCGTGCGACCGACATCGTTTCCTACCTTCTACTTTCTTTTTGATAAGCCTTCTTCTTATTCTTAGGCTATTTCCTTCCTCCGACCAAACATTCCTGCCAAGTAAAAGAGGGTGCAAAACATCATAATTGTACCAATCAATGCGCCAATCAGAGCTCCGACATATTGACCATTTGGTCCCCAAATATATGGTCCAATAATCCAGCCGACCAGGGCAAAAATGAGAATTTCACAGGCGATTGTAGTATATCGAAAAACTCGACCCGAAGAGATAGGGGCTTCACCACTCATTCCAGTCACCTTAATTTTTTCCAGTATTTTCGGGGTTTAAGTAAATCCCATCATTTACTTTTCTTAGAGTCGCTAGTAAAGGATATCTTCTCTTAAGGTTTCGGCTTATTATCAAGTGGAAACGAAATTTAACTGATAATAAGGCTTATTAAGAAAGGTCATCGTTGAAAGGCGAATAACGACTTGATAATTAACCTAAATTCTCGGTGTTTACGATGAGCAAGGTCTTAACGGATATTCAAAAGTCTGAAGCTGAAGCTGAAAAAATTATCGAGGAGGCTCGAGCCAAGGCTGAACAGATTCAACGTCAAGCTGAGCGAGAAGCCCGGGAGACGGAGCCTAAGGTGCGACAAGAATTATCGGAGGAAATTGCACTTGTCCAAAAAGAAGTTGAGAGCAAGGCGAAAACGAAAGCCCGAAAAATAATTTCCAAAGCAGAACAAGATGCCGCTGCCTTAGAAGAGGCAAGTGCGAAGAACATGAAAAAGACAGTCGACTTGATTGTCAGTGGTGTGTACGAATACGGGGGTGCAAGTAAATGAGTAAGGGATCTGCGGCTGATATGGTTCAAAAAACAATAATCGACGACGCAAAGGCTGAAGCAAAACGCATTGTCGATGAAGCTGAAGTGGCTAGTCGCCAACGCACCGAGGAAGCCTTAGAGAATGCCCGTACAAATCTCACAGGTTGGGCCGACCGGCGACGCCAAATGGCTCAAGATTCAGGTGACCGAATCCTTGGCAAAGCTCAGAATGATGCACACATGAAAATCTTGGAGGCCAAGGCAAAGATAATTGATGGGGCTTTTGTCCGGGCACGAAAACAATTTGAAAAAGAAATGAGTCAAGCCAGGTATAAGACCTTCCTGAAGAACCTGATTATTAATGCAGGAACACAGATTGGCGGTGCCGATATTGTCGTACTGGCTAGCAAGGAGGATCAGGCTCTCGTTTCTAAGATGACTGGCCTCGCTACTGCAATCTCAAAGGCAGCTGGTCAGAGTGCAAAAGTCTCTGTTGGTAAAACACCGATGGACATGATTGGCGGTGTATTTGTCCAAAACAAAGAGGGCAATATCACGGTAGATTATCGGATTAACACTCTGCTTGGGCAAGTGGGAACCCAAAAGCGTAACGAGATTGCCAAGGCGCTCTTTGGTGAAGAAGCTAAAACAGAATAAATGGTAAATGAACATGATTCTTTTTTGAGTCAATCAACCAATTTTTGTAACACACAATTATAAATAAATGAGATGCGCTTGAAGCTTCAACCAAAACGTGTGTTCGTACATCGTTATATGAATAGACGGACGTGTCCTTGACGACGGATTCACCATTACCCCACACTCAGGACGCATCTGCTGTTATGGAACAACTGCAGGTCACTGATGAAGGGTTAAGTCATGATGAGGCGCAACGCCGATTAGAGGAATATGGTCCCAATGCCTTGGAAGAAACCAAAGGGCCCAGCCCTATCACCATGTTTCTCTCCCAGTTCAAGGACACACTGGTCATTATTCTCATATTTGCAGCCATAATTTCGTTAGTACTGAATTTTTACGTTAACCTCACCCTCCCAAGTCACAATGAACCTCCCATTGATGCTATCGTTATCATGATTATCGTAGTCATCAATGCCATCTTAGGTTTTACCCAGGAATATCGTGCTGAGAAATCCATTGAAGCGCTACAAAAAATGGCTGCACCCCAAGCCCATCTAATCCGTGAAGGTGAATCCTTAGATGTACCTGCAACAGAAGTCGTTCCTGGGGATATTCTCCGATTGGAGACTGGAGATCGACTACCTGCAGATGCACGGCTTATCGAATCTCATAATATCTACACCAATGAAGCTTCACTAACCGGTGAATCAATGCCTGTGAAAAAAGATGCTACGGGCATTCTCACCCGGAATATTCCACTCGCCGATCAATCCAATATGGTGCACGCTAGTACATCCCTCACTTCAGGTCGCGGTCTTGCAGTAGTCACACATACAGGGATGAATACCGAGATTGGGCGCATTGCAGGTTTCATTCAGGAGGCGGGAGAAAAAGAAACACCACTACAGAAACGTATGCGAAGACTCGGTAAACAACTGGGTGTCGCGATTCTCATTATCTGTATGATTGTACTTACAGTCCAAGTTGTGGTAGCATGGTTCACTAGTGGTCTTGAAATAGGCACCTTCTTAGACTTGTTTGTTATCGCTGTAGCACTGGCAGTCGCGGCTATTCCTGAAGGATTACCCGCAGTCGTTACGATTACTCTAGCGTTAGGCGTCCAACGCATGGTGAAACGGAATGCAATAGTCCGTAGACTACCGGCTGTAGAAACTCTTGGTTCCGCAGATATCATTTGTTCTGATAAAACTGGAACCCTAACGAAGGATGAAATGACAGTTCGGGAAATCTTTGTGCCCGGAAACATGGTAAATGTTTCAGGGGCTGGCTACTCCCCTATAGGCGAATTTTCCTCTAACGGTCAAAAGATTGATCCCTTGAAAAATGATCAGCTAGCATTGCTACTTCGTATTGGTCGACTGTGTAGTAATGCCACAGTTCGACAAGATAATGG
>JAEOSA010000048.1 GCA_016840595.1 Candidatus Hermodarchaeota archaeon
GTTTCTCACCTAAAGTCTTCTGATTGTTTCACGTGGAGCATAATAAGCTGAATTTTGAAGTTACTAACGCTGTTGGACTAGCACAATACCTAAGTACCCTCAAGTATGCGTCAGGTGACCAGAATTCTGGTCACAAAGTTACAGCTTGTTCAACTAAAATGATACGAGTTGGATAGTTTTTGTTCGATGGATGCCCTTCTCTCCTCGGATAACAAAGATGATAAGAAAATTCAGTCCACACCCAAGATGGAATCATGTCACCTCATCATTTCTTTAAATCATTATTATTCGAAAAATTTAGATGAGCTAGGAATCCAAAACCGACAATCAACGCAAGATATCCATAGATTATCACATAAGAATACATTAGAATGCCACTACCCAATGGATACAAAATTATGGCACTCAATCCAACAAAAGCAGCAAAACAAAATGACACTGCTGAGAAGACAACAAATTTATTGGCTGTTTCTTTTCTTGATTTGATTTTTCTGTGAAATGCCACAATCCAAATCATTGTTAGTCCAATGATTACTAGAATGCAGATGACTATTACAGCACCAAAACAGATAGTTTCCCACATTTTTGTAATGTCGTATCCCCATGATGGCATCATGTCACCTCATCATTTCCTTGGAATATTCTCTTTTGAATTGCCAAGAACCAACAAGAAGACATAGGCAATAATCAACGGCAACGCTGCCCATATTGTTGGTTCTCTAATGAAGAGAAATTGATTAAGTGCAATGATTTGTCCAATGAGTATGAGAATACCAATATCAAAGAGCCAATATACTATGGCGTTAATACCAAAATAAATTGCAATAATGAACAATACCATTGTAAAAACTGTAATAATCCCAAATGACTGCGCTATCCTCTCTTTTCGGATTCTCGTAAACCTAATCGCTAAACGAAAAACTGCAAGAAGCCCAAATATCGCTAGAACGAATATAGCCACACTAATAATAGGAAAAATTCTCCACGATGAATCGTAACCATGGTAATACGGCATCGGATTCCCTCATTACTCACCTACTGAAGAGAGATTATCAAGGGCAACTTATAATCTTTCGGAAATTAGGTAGGAATATGCAGCTAGTATGGTCATGAATCAGAAGCACTACTAGCAATATTTCCAAGTGAACAGGAATCTGGTCAGTTCTTCGCATATTCTATATGTAGACTGACCACACCCCTAGCGGTATTGGTGAATTGGATAAGTAAATAACGAATTATCCAAACTGCACACAATCCATTCAACAAGGTTACAGATTGCATAAGTTGACTGACCAGACCAAAACATCGTAGTGATAGAATATGCCTGATGATACTGGCGATGAAAAATCTGAAATTTCAGAGTTACATATGTCAACAGATCCGATTACGCCTCCTCTGGAACCAGCACCAGAAACGCCTCCTCCAGAAGAGGGGCCCAAGACTGAGAAAGGGTTTTGGGCATCAATCAAGACGGTTTTAACTTATCGGAGTTATTCTGTTTACCTGGTGACATCGTGGATTCTTGGGATCTTTGGTATCATCATGGAAAGTTATCTAATGCTCTTTCTCCGAGACTTCATGCTTCTCACTATTCCTGATCCAAACCTAGTCTACATCGCCATTGGATTCTTCATTGTCATTTTCATGGCAGTTGAATTAGTTGCACGGTTCTTTGGCGGTTACGTCGGAGATAACTATAACCGAAAATGGTTATCAGTCCTCACGATGTCAATTGCGGGAGTTGGAATGCTTGTCATGGGTCTAAGCACCAACATTCCTTTCCTCCTAAGTGGAGGTCTAATTATGGCTGGAACCGCTCTGTTTGCCAGTGGTTCCACTGCATACATCTATGAGCAAATGCCCCATGAACACAGTGGCTTAGCCATGGGATTATTCCAAACCAGCAGTGGATTTGGCTTAATTGGGTTGGGTCTGGTTACCTATTTTCTGGCGATTGGTGTCTCATTTGTTGCCACAATCCAACTCGTTTTCCTGATAGGAGCAATCTGTTACTTCGTTGCTGCAGCAATTCGTACCGTATTCCTTGCACCAGCAATCCCGATTAAACGACAAAACCAATCAAAAAATCGTGCGCGTGAATTTATTAGGCAAAATGCAAACGCTCTCAAGCTCCTTTTAATTATTCTTCCAACATTTATGGCAGTACTCATATTAGACGCGTTAAGTGATGGCTTCTATCGTTTTGTCAGCATCCTCTATCTCAACGAAGCCCTAGCCTTCACATATGGGGAAATTAGTTTGATGTTGATTATCGTCCTTGGGTTTTCTATTCCATTGTCAATTACTGTCGGAGGCTTCTTTGATAAACGCGGAAGTCGTCGAGCCATTCTAATTGTCTACAGTGTCATGCCCTTTACCCTATTGCTCCTCATCTTAGCTCCAATCTTTCCATACTGGCTCCCCTCTAATCTTGTTGTTCCAATAACAACGACTTTTCCGATTCTTGAGCCCCTGTTGAGTACAGCGTTTATCGCTATTGCAATGAAACGAATCAATGACATTCTGTGGATGACTTTAATTCTGACTTATCTTCGGAAGGCGATGCCACGATCAGAAACTGCCAAGATGCTAAGCATCTTTATGATTGTAATTATGATTGCCTTTATCATAACACCAGTGCCATCAGCACTCCTCTACACCTACCTAGGAGCAATCCCCGTGCTCACAATTGCACTAGTCCTTAACCTGTTTATCATAGGAATCCTCATTTTCGCGAATATCGAACCAAAACCAATTCCGGAAGAATATCAGAACCTCTGAGGCTAGATGAGTTTTAGGAAATCGTGATTAGTCAGAGGTTTTCGGTTCATGGACGAAAGGTAACAAGATTGCCGCGATGAATGTTAGGAGTAGGGCTAATCCAAAGGTGTAACTTGGTCCTAGGAAAACCCATAGCAATCCTGCCATGACACTAGCTGGAAGTAATGCGATTCCGACAAGCATCTGATAAAGCCCAAGAATACTCGCCCGAACCTTCAGTGGTGAGAGTTCGGAGATGAGGGCACTTTGCATTGGAACTGTTGCACCGATGCTGATACCGTAGAATATGAGGGCAAACAAGACTGTCCAAAAGTTTGGAGTAAATAGGAAAATGGCACACATGCCCCCAAAGAAGATGAATCCGATGAGAATGGTGCGTCGCCTCCCAATACGATCACCTAATCTTCCTAGCGGTGCTGAAGTCAGGGCAGCTGCTAGTGTGAATACCAGATAGGCCACTGGAACGCCCAGAATGGGATTAATCGCTGGTGGAATAATAAAGATGCCAGCGTACAGTGTAACTAGCGACCAACTAAACGAGGCAAGGGCAAAGACGACACTCAATATAATAAAAATCGTTAGGCTCCTGTTTATCCCGCTTAAACGGAAGTCTGTTTTACCAGGTTCTTTTCGATAATCTTTGATCTTGAAAATGATAACCAATGCACCTATGAAAGTAGGGATTGCTGCCAAAAGGAACAGGAGTCGAATACTCATTAGCAAATCGAATCCATAAACAAGTGTAAGCCAAGGGAAAACGAACGTTACAAAGGTAATCGTGATGAGGATACCGGCTGTTGCTCCGGTGTGGTCAGCTGTCCTTAACCAACCAAAGTTTTTACCACGGGTTTCGTGAGTAGATACATCCGCCACCATGGCGTCTCGCGGTGCACCACGAACTTTTCCTGCGCGGTCTAGAATTTTGGCAGGTATCAGCCATTGCCATGTAGGTGAGAAAGCATAGACGATGCGGGATGAAGCACCCATCATGTAACCAGACCATATGAAGGGTTTTCTCTTCTGGATTCTATCAGACCATATTCCTGAAATTCCTTTGAGCATGTTTACAACAAGGTCACCCGTCCCATCAATTATGCCGAGGATCAATGGGGTTAACCCTGGTGGAGATAATAAGCCGACGAAGATTGGCCAGATGGAGAATACAATATCACTTCCCATATCGTTAAGGAAGGATGCAGTACCAAAAGTTCGAACGACGGTGTTTTCTGATGGAACATCACTCAGAAGATCTTTATCGGAAGAAGGCACTTCGTTCAAGATGAACTCCTCCAGAGAGGAGTCTATGAACATAAGTGCCTTTTATCCCTTTAATTCGTTCAGGTGAACTACCCCGCCTTGAAGGGCGGAGTTTCCTGCTTCATTCCATCGACCAGTGCTGATTAGTTCACAGGCTCTACTCGCCGTTCCAGCGATGTTATCCAGTCATAGTGCCTTGATTCTCGGTCACTATAGCCGGAACCTCTACTTGAAATTATTATGAATAGATATTAACACCACGAATTATCTCCGCTTTGAATGGACAAGAATTTCTCGAAGTGTTAGATAAAAAGTGAAGCAGCATAGGTCTTGGCAAAGTCAGAGTGACGGGCTAAATCTACAAATTCAACTGATTTCGCGAGGCGAGTTGCATGATTGCGTTGGGTAGTCGAAAGGAGAGCAAGTTGAGCACCGCTCAAAGCAGCATTACCTACAAAGGAGACTTTGTCTAAGGGAATTTTGGGTATAAGTCCTATTCGCTGAGCACTGGCAGGATTGAGATAATTCCCAAACGCACCTGCTATGAAAACATGACCAAGGTTAGCTGGTTTGAGTTTTTGGTGTTGGAGAAGGAGGGTGTACCCTGTTTGAATGGCGGCTTTGGCGAGAAGGAGTTGTGAGACGTCGTGTTCAGAAAGAAGTATGGGAGACTGACCTGTTCCTGTTAGGGGATTATAGATGACTATTGATCGTGTTTTTCCCTCAGAGACTAGATGGGATTTCGCTTGTTTTGTGAATCGTCCCTTAGATGAGAGAAGATCGGCTTCTGTGAGTTGAGCGATGGCATCGACGACACCGGAGCCACAGACTCCGATAGGGGTGGCTTCATCGATAGTAGTAATTTTAAATTCCATTGAGGTTTTGTCCAGTATTAGTCGTTCGATGGCTCCACTGACAGCTTTCATTCCATATTCGATTTGGGCACCTTCAAAGGCTGGACCTGCTGCACAGGATGTGGCTGATATGTGTTCTCGATTTCCAAGGATGACTTCGCTGTTTGTTCCGATATCGATGAGTAGACAGGGTTTCTTTTGTTGGTGCAGGCTAGTGGCGAGGATATCCGCAATTGCGTCTGCTCCAACATAACCCGCAATATTGGGTAGAACATATACAGCTGTTTGTGAGGGAAGTTGGAGACTTAGCTGATTAGCTTGGGACTCAATTGGTCCACGGAAAGGGGGAGTAAAAGGTCCATAAGCGAGATGAGTGGTATCTAGTCCAAGGAAAAGACTCGTCATGACAGTATTGCCAACAACCACCAGCTCATAGATACGCTCGGATTGAACCCCTTTTGAAGTGAGAGAGTCTAAGATGGCGTTTATCCCTTCTATTACAGCAGATTGGAGTTCAACTAGATTCTCGGGACTAACAGCGGCGTAACTGAGGCGAGTCATGATATCTTCGCCAAAACGCAGTTGAGGATTTTCTACTCCAGCGGAGGCCACAGGCGAGCCTGTGGCAAGTGAAAATAAACTTCCTACGAGTTTGGATGTTCCAATATCTAGGGCGACACCATACATGATTTCTCGAGCATCACCCGCATGAATATCCAAGAGTTGTGAGTTATTTCGGATTACCAGAGTCACCTGACCACTAGCCTTTCTAACAGCGTTAGGCGTTTTGGCGATAACGGGTAAGGGATACTCCCAGCGGATCTTCATTTTTTGTCCGAAGAAATCAGATAATCCCATTATGACTCTTTCTGTATCAGGAATCGAAGAATCTGGATCAACTGGTGGAACATCGATTAGGATGGCCTTTAGTGCCGGTTTCAATTTTATTGTCTTCATTTTGCCAGCAATCTGAATACGTCTGCGTACGTTTCTCATAGCAGCAGGTATCATGACAATAATGTCCTGTTTTCCAATCACCTTAGTCTGGCAAGCTAGTCGAAATCCAGCTTTTCGATTTTTGATAGTTAAAAGCGAACGCTCAGCAGCTGTGGGTTTATTTACCGCCCCTAACGGTTTGACGTGAACACGACATTTACCACATGTGCCTTTTCCCCCACAGTCAGAACGTAATTGCAATCCACCTCGATGTGCAATCTCAAAAAGAGTTTCGCCTGATTTCGCTGAAATTTGACGACCTTCTGGTTCAAAGGTTACTTTCCTATCAGACAATGCAATTGGACTCCATTCAGAATGACTTGAGATAGTATCGTTTTTCTACAATAATTGGACCGCTGTAATTTTAAACCGTCGGACCTATGGTTACTGGAAGATTATAAGGGAAAAGGACATACACTAGATTGTCTTTTACCCTTGAGGTGACAGGAACTTGGCAGAAAATCCTCCCCCATCAACTCCACCAGAAGCTCCTCCTCCATCGACTCCTCCTCCAGCAACCCCACCTGCTCAACCACCGGCTCAGCCCAAACCCGTAGAAAAACCCCTTGCACCAGATCAATGTCCTCGTTGTCGGAGCGATGTAACCACAATTTTACGAAAAGTGCCTATTGCTTATGGACATGATGTCACACGGAAATGTGACAAGTGCGGAAACATCTGGACTTACAAATCTAAATTTGGTGCAGGCGCCTGGCCTTAGAAAACTCAAAAATTCCAGGTCTTCATCTACGGTATGACAGAGGGTGCTATTTCACTAGAAGGAGAAATTATACTTTTTCAAACCCATAACAGGCTGATTTGTCAGGTAACAAAAGGTAATGCTTATCGCCTTTTTTCGCAAAAGGATTGATCGCCCGACATTGTCCTTGTTTTTGATGATAGTGTATGCACTTGAGACAAATTGAGGTAATGGCCATCTCATTGAGGATAATTTTCTGAGGAACCACGACAAATGCAACCTCAGTGGTTTATCGAATTTCGGAACTTCACTATACGTGAGTTGCATAGGGAATAGAGAAGCTAATATCTTTTGCATCATATAATACCTGAGTTCTTCTTTGGAGGATTTGCTTCATGACTGGTAATCAAAAAGTTCAGAATGATCTGATTCAATCAATTCGTGACATCACTGAACCCATCGCTCAGATTTTGGTGCAACAAAACTCTACAATCATGGTAGCGGAGTCCGCAACAGGAGGTCTCATCCAACATTTCTTAACGGAGATACCAGGAAGCTCAGGCTTTTTTCTTGGAGGCATTGTTGCTTACTCTGATAATCTGAAACACCGTCTATTGCAGGTTCCGGAATCAGTGATTCAACGTCATGGTGCAGTGAGTGAGGAAACTGTTGCTGCCATGGCAAATGGAATTCGATTGATACTTCGTACAGATTATGGTTTGGCGACTTCGGGAATTGCAGGTCCCACCGGAGCACGCCCAAAGAAACCTGTGGGATTGGTGCATATTGCCGTATCACATCGTGGATTTGAAACCATCACTCGAAATCTCGTCTTTAGAGGAACACGTACTGAGAATAAATTACACTTTTGCAGAGCGGCACTTCAATTCTTGCTAGAGGCGATTTCCTCAGAGGAGTAACGAATATCCAATTAGCGATGGCGTAATCCTCTTAAAGAACGGGCTCTCACGCATCATGAGTTTTATGCCCCCATTTTCTTTCGGATACCCTAATTACCTTGAACCACCTGTGTTTCGTCCACCCAGTGAAGCAAATAGCCTCATTCTTCAGGCAACTTTGGGATGTTCCCATAATCGTTGTACATTTTGTGGGAGTTATCGAACCAAACAATTCAAAATCAAACCCTTCCCTCAATTTCGTGAAGAAGTCGAGCAACTTGCACGAACTCAGCGTATTCGTCCGAAACGTATCTTCATCGCGGATGGCGATGCGTTCGTTCTTTCATCATCCCAGCTCCTTGAGATTCTCACATTACTTAGCAAGGAGTTTCCTGATGTTGATAGAATCAGTATCTATGCGAGTGGTTCGAATGTCCTTAGGAAAACCGATGAAGAGCTAACACAAATCCGAAAAGCGGGACTAGATTTGGTGTACATCGGTTTGGAATCGGGAGATGACGAGGTCCTTCAACTCGTCAATAAGGGCATAAACAACGAGAATCATATTACAGCATGCCTCGGTCTCAAAAAGGCGGGATTTACTGTTTCGCCTATCATCATTTTAGGATTAGGTGGGAAAAGTCGAAGTCAACAACATGCAACGCATACAGCAGCTACTATCCGAGCAATTGATCCTCCTTATCTGGCAGCGCTGACGTTGATGTTAGTTCCGGGCACCGAACTTCATGCCCAAGCACAACGGGGTGAATTTCAACCACTTGATCCCCTTGAAACTCTCGAAGAACTTCGGGCCATAATGGAAGGACTAACGGATTTGACTCATTGTGTATTTCGAACTAACCATGCTTCCAATTATCTTCCCCTCCGCGGAATTCTCTCGCAGGATCGACAACGACTCCTCGACATAATAGATACCGTTCTCAATGATCCACAAGCAGCTAGCAAATTACGTCCTGAATATATCCGAGGATTGTAACCTTTTGGAGAAACACATAAACTTGGTGTCTCAATAGAAAGATTTTGTAGTTCATTATACAGGAGTGGAATTAGATTGGGTAATCTACGACCAGAAGATATCGATCCACTACGTCGTGGTCCGCGAAAGATACCACCTGACGATTTAAAACGTGGAACCGATTTGGATATCGTGTCATTACTTCGTCAACTCATCGTACGTGTTGAGCAACTTGAGAAGGATATGCGTCAAGTAAAAGAGAAACTCAACCTATAGCTGGCTAAGAGCTTACTAATTTCTTGAAAAACATTGCTTCCTAGGTGCGTCTACGTTTCCAAATAATTACGATGCCAAGGGCTAGTGCGGTCACAACCACTATCCCCACAACGCCATAAAGGATGGGAGATCCGGGTACAAGAGCAAGAAAGAGAGATCGCGTCCCATATTGGCAGAGAAGGAGCTGTTCTGGATCGAGTGTTAATTGAAGTGGAAATTCAGACACAGATACATTCAGGACAGTTGTTGGAGAAGCTTCCATCCAGACCCATACCACTTCACTCGTTGCTCCAAAGGAGATGGCCAAAGGCACACGCAGCCGGACAAGAGTAGGAGCGCTCTGGAGTAAAGTAAACCAAATTGTCCATCCGTCAACTCCTGCCGACAGAGTGGTTGCTCCGAGGCTCAACGTGACGACCCCACTCCCAAACACCCAAGGTTCGAAGAACCAGTCTAATGACTCACCGACAGAGGTTTCGAAATACTGTTGAAGAGTCCGTGCTCGAATGTTTTGATGAATTGTTAACGAGTAGATGTCTTGCCAAGCTTGGTAGAACATAGCATCGCCTAATTGGTGGCGGAGCATATCATAAACAAGTGCGGCTTTGGAGTACACAATACTACCATAGGCGTCCCAGTAGGTGTTTTGCCAGAATGCCATGGATTGGTTGATGCTCTCATCACCACCATTGGCCACATAACCCCAATATCGATTCAAATCATAAAGCCGATAGTCAGCACGTGTACGAGCATCGTAAGCATGTTCTACCCACTCATATTCACAGTATGAAGCAAATCCTTCGTCAATCCATGGTTCAGTATAGCTATCAGTGCCAATGGTAAATGGAATCCATTCATGCCCAATCTCATGCGCCACAACTGCGGCAAAATAGGAGAGTCCTGCATAATCCTCGTATAGAACAGCTCCAATCATAACGAGCTGGGGGTATTCCATGCCGCCTGCCCAAAAATCAACCTCCACGATTTGAAGACTCTGCCAGGGATAGGGTCCAAAACGGTTTCCAAATACTTCAAGACATTGCACTGCGATTTCAAGAGCCCGTTGCCCAGCCAATTCATGGTCAGCAATATGATAACTAGTCACATTCACGCCTTGTGTTTCAACACTAAGTGTTTGGTAGTGGGGGCTAGCACACCATGTGAAATCACGGACAGGGCCGGTCACGAAATGCCAAGTTCGTGTTCCTCCACCGGCGCTCGTGCTTTCAAGCTCACCAGTAGCTGCAACAACATAATCATCAGGAACAGTAATTGTGACATCATAAACAGCAACATCACTGTAGAAACTCTCCCCCAAATGGGAGTAGGGCGTCCTGTCCCATCCTCGGTCATCATAGACTGAAACAATCGGATGCCAGTTCCCCAAATTGAACGCCAGAAGTTCGAAATCTTCGGTTTCTATGGTTACACCAAACCGATCGAACCGCTCTGGAATCAAGACCTGCCAAAGTAGATTAAGAGTCACATTTTGCTCCGGAGCTAACACACCAGGACCTAATCCGCTAACTAAATTCACCCAAAGCAGGGAATCATCGATACCACTAATCGTGTAGGGTAAGGAAGTATCGTTGAATAGAACATCGAAAACCTCCATCCAGCCCTCAGGTTGGAAGGCATTAGGATACAAATGAAAATACAATTCAGGAAGGGAGTCGGTTGCATGATTCACATAATTGATAGTTGTGGATCCATTCACAATATGGATTAATGGCAGTAAGAGGGCATCAATCGAATAATTGGTGATGGGCGTTGGAGCAGCAGGCGGAGCAACGGATCGTGCAACCGAGTTGATTTTATCTGCTATGGTAGGTTGTTGGCTAGAATTCACACTTGGTAAGTTGCTCACCTGGTTCGGAGTGGAAATGATGGGAATGCGAATGAGTGGATGGATAGTCGTAAACATGAAGGAGAAGACGAGTAAACAAGTCATTGTAAAAAAGAAACCACGACGAGTTTGCATTGCCAAGCTAAACAACTCTTAGTTGTCCTCATAAAGATGATAAGAAAAAGTCTTCGAAGGGAGCAACCAGCCCTTCTAAAAAATATAATATGCCTTCCTGAGAGAAGAAGATTGGTAACCTAGGAGGTCCCGATCCTAAGCTTCCTCAGGAACGGCGGGAAATTCGTAGCCGCAGGATGGGCAAGC
>JAEOSA010000049.1 GCA_016840595.1 Candidatus Hermodarchaeota archaeon
CTACCCAACGCACGAGAATATTGTTATCATTTCCATCATTATGAATAACGCTGGTTCGAAGGTGTGACAAAACCGGGACGACCTGTGTATTGAAAGCTTCCAAGCATTCTTCCACTATCGCGACTCGTTCGGGTGTTGAAATGTGTTCCTTGTATCGGTTGATTGTTGAACTCGCATTCTTCAGGTCCCAATAGAGCTCACGGTCTGTGGCGATATGGGAAAAGCCTTCAAGAGCACGAGATAAGGACCCGATAAACACGCCCAAACCATAAAGGAGCTTCTCACTGTGGGGCTTTACCTTTGCCAAGACTTTCCCCGGTAGGTAATTCAGGAGACGAACAAACGACGGTGCACCATCCGCATCTTCGATAACAGAAATCCGTTCACCTGCTAGTGACTCAATGATGTGTGGACATATCTCCTCGCCACCTTTCTTGACTAGATGGTCCATTGCTTGATTCTGAAATTCGAGAATCTCCCGTTTCTCCGATGTCGCCGCAATCTTGAGTACAAATTCATCACCCGAATCAGTTCGCAGAAAGAAATTCCGATCTCGTTCACTAGGAAGCTCCTTCACAGACCCTGTAATCCCAAACAGTTTCTCAGCGATTCGAAGAGCATCTTGTTCGGTGAACCTTGGGCGATACTGGTCCCTCGCAGACATTTGCTTACACCTTAACATTCCTTGATACCTTATCAGAGCCTTTACAACATCTAAAAGATTCTTCTACGTAGAATTTCGATTGAATCATTCAAGAAACAGGCTGGCTCGTTAGCTGATTCTACCAACCTATTGCGATCCCATCCGCTCGGGGGCTGGTTCCGCCACACAACACACCTGTGTCAGGGTTTCGGGTAATGATTTGCCCACGACCAAACATCATGCGTGATGCGCCAGAGATAGAAAGAATGTCGTGTCCCATTTTTCCCAGGGTCTTCATAGTCTCTTCAGGAATGGAATCTTCTAGCGCGACTTGACCACTACTCGTCCCGTCGCGTATGGTGAATCGCGGGGCATTCAGAGCTTCTTGGGGATTCATCCCAAAGTCAATCAGGTTAATGAGCACCTGAACGTGACCTTGGGGTTGGTTGAATCCACCCATCACACCAAAACTCGCGTAGAGCTCCTTCTCTTTTAGAGCTATACCAGGAATGATGGTGTGATAGGGACGCTTATTCGGAGCAAGCACATTCGGATGATCTGGATTTAGTGAAAACCCTGCTCCACGATTTTGCAATGTGAATCCACAACCCTTGGGAATTAATCCTGTACCAAACCCCATATAATTTGAACCGATGAAACTACAGGCATTTCCATCCCCGTCAACTACCGTGAAGTACACCGTATCTGAACCTGTCATTGGAGATCCTTTAGTGAAATCGAGGGTGGCCTTAGACGGGTTAATCAATGTTCGGCGCTGAGCGGCATATTTCTTCGAAATTAACTTCTTCATTGGAACATCAACTACTGCAGGATCTGCCACATACCATCGGGTATCCGCAAAGGCTAGGCGCATCGCCTCAATCATCAAATGCATGTGCTGAACAGATGAATGGCCCATTGAAGTGAAATCATATTCTTCGAGGATGTTCAAGGCAATGAGCGCAGTAATGCCCTGCCCGTTGGGTGGAATCTCAAACACGTCAATCCCCTTGTAGTTGACCGAAATCGGATTATCAAAGGTGTTTGTGTGGTGCTTCAAATCCTCCAAAGCCATCATCCCACCCATGGACTGAAGCAACTCTACAATGGCCTCTGCAATGCGTCCCTCATAAAATCCGCTTTTCCCATGTTCAGCTAAATCACGAAAAGTCCGGGCAAGTGTAGGGAGCTTCATAATCTCCCCTGCATTCGGGGCGTTACCCTTACGAAGCATCTCATCTGCATGGGGACCTTGCTTGAGTTGATCAACACCTCGCTTCCAAGAGGCAGCGGTTAATGGAGCTACAGGAAACCCTTTTTCAGCTAACTCGATTGCAGGAGTCAATACTTCAGGGAGCTGCATAGTCCCAAAATGATTCACGGTATCCACCCACCCTGCGGCAGCTCCAGGAACTGTGACCGTATGAACACCAAACCGAGGGAGTTCTCCCGTGATTCCAACCTTCTCTAATACGCTCAGAGAAAGAGCAGCAGGAGCCCGACCACTAGCATTGAGCCCCTTCACTGTTTTCTTTGCAGAGTCAAAGAACAAACAAAAACAATCCCCTCCAATCCCAGTTGAACATGGTTCTGTTACATTCAATGCTGCCGCGGTTGCAACGGCTGCATCTGCAGCATTCCCCCCAGCTTGTAAGATGCGTAGACCTGCTTCGGATGCGAGTGGTTGGCTTGATGCTACAATACCCCGTCGAGCATACACTGGAGAACGATAGGAAATGAATTTCATGCAATGAGAATATCGTTGAGACAATAAATCCTATCGGTTATTTGGAATCTGAATGTCGTTTCGTTCAACGTGGAAAGGCATAGGATTGATAGTATTCGAGATTGATGATAATGCAATTAGTTATCGAGGGAGCGTGGTTGACAAGAAAGATTTCTCTCATCAACATCGAATAATGCATGGGAACGAAGTAGCGTGGCTGGATGGCCTCCACGATGTCAACTATTCCTTCTCCAATCTGACAATCGAGACATAATAGCGCCACATCAATCGTTCCGGCTAATTGTGAGTGCTCTTCAATAGGTCGAGAATCGCCAGAATGGAAGAAGGTGAATCCTCCAACATCGATGATGTAACTCGTCCAATTATTTTCACGTGGATGGGCTAATCCATCTCCGGGATAGTATGCGTAGAACGCCGTAACTGTAATGTATCCAAATTCTAGTTCATCGCCCGGATTGACGCCAACTCCATCATAGAGGGCAATGGCGTCCGACATGTTTTCGGGAAAGACGTTCACGGTTTCCTCTTTTTGCAACAAATCTATTGAAGTTGATTGATAATGGTCAAAATGGGGATGAGTAATTAACACAATATCCGCAGGTAATTCCTCAAAGTCCTCTGGAAGATTGTACGGGTCCACATACAGACGTAGCCCATAGGCTTCAATCTTTATCCCAGCATTATCAAGTAATTGGAATTGCACTGAATTGGCGTTCATGATCATGAACGCGGAGAGGGGAACAACCACAGCGATAACTGCAATGACTCCGACACCGATAATGATCTTGGATCGTTTCGATAATGTCATGTTTTTTCGTACTAGTTTGGAGTCCTTTATTTGCATGGAACCCGGTTAGTGCGGATTTTCACCGCATTTCACAAATTCTGGTAAAAATCAACCATAATTAGTTCGGGAAAAGAACAAAATCCCTGGTATCAAATAGACTGCACTTCAAAAAGAGTGAGACCAAAATAAATGCTAACTTGAGAATTTGCTTAGTTAGGTGTAGACAACCACCTCGTTCCGCAGGGCAGTGAAACGAGGTGGTCATCTCACCGATAGCACTAGGGTCTCTTGGTCTGCCGGTGCTATAGTGCTTGGGAAGGTTAAGGTGGAAAGAGGTATGATTGGTAGTATTCCAGGTTGACCAGAATACAGCTGGTTATTGAAGGACCATATGTGGTGGCGAAATCGTGGTTTGCGCCTTCCGCATAGTGGATAGGTACGAAGAAACGGGGTTGAATGACGTCGAGGGCATCAACAATTTCTTCGTTCGCCATGGTTTGACATCCTGGACCTAATGGGAGTAAAGCCACATCAATCAGACCCGTCAGCTGAGTATATTCATCGATGTTTTTGGAATCACCTGCATGGAAGAAGGTCACTCCACCAACAGTGACGATATAACTCGTCCAATTCGCTTCATAGGGATGACTGGCAGGGTATTCACCAACAGGGAATGTGTACATGTAAAATGCTGTTATCTCAACAGGGCCATACTGCAACTCATCTTCCGGATTGACCCCTACGCCATCATGCAGGGCAATGGCATCGCTCATGTTCTCCGGGAAAATGTTCACCGTCCCCTCCTTCTGCAGCATTTCAATCACCGCACTCTGATAGTGATCACCATGCGGATGGGTCACCAGAATGACATCCGCCGGTAGTGCCTCATAATCTGCTGAGAGGTCGATGGGATCGACGTACACACGGACGCCCTGAGCCTCAATCATCACTCCAGCATTATAGAGTAACGTGAATCGTACAGAATTTGCATTCGTAACGGTCAGTGCTGCCAATGGCACAGAAACTGAGACAATGGCAATAATTGCTACACCAACGAGAATCTTTCCACGAGTAGATAGGCTCATAGTTTCCGCATTCTGAAAAGGGTAATATAATTGCATGGAATCCGGCTAGTTCGGAATCCGTCACCCAACCCACAAAATCGGGACAGATTCGAACCACGCGGTTAAGTTTCACACCCACTCACTTAGCAAGACGCGCAATAGCCGCAATAACCTGCGGGGCAACTTCTGCTGGAATATCGTGCCCCATCCCTTCAATGATCAACAGCTTCGCACCAGGAATGGACGCCGCGGTATCTTTGCCACCTTCCACAGGCACCAAGGGATCCGCATCACCATGAATCACCAGCGTCGGAATCTTCACTGATTTTAACGCATCTTTACGACTGCCCGAGGCGAGAACCGCAGCAAGTTGCCGTGTCATCCCCTCAGGATAGTAACACCGGTCAAACGACTGGGCAGCAAACTGCCGCACAAACTCTTTATCCAACGGATACTTCGGACCCCGCAAGATCCGCTCCTTCTTCACCGCATCCTCAATACATTCCGCCCGATCCGATGGCGGCACATCCATAAGCACCGCTAACGCCTCTGGCGTTGGCGTTGACACAGATACATCACCCGTTGTCGACATAATCGACGTCATGGTCCGAACGCGACCCGGGTGCTCAATCGCCATAGTTTGCACAATCATCCCACCCATCGACGCACCCACGATATGCGCCTGCTCAATCTCCAACACATCAAGCAGCCCCACCGCATCACCTGCCATATCCGAGAGTGTATACGGTGCTGACACCGCTTCTCCCTGCTGAACCGCTTGCATTAAAGCCAGAATGTTCGGCACACCAGCATCCCCAAACTTCGTCGAGTTCCCCACATCCCGGTTATCAAACCGAATCACCCAAAACCCCTGCGCCGCCAAGGCTTTACATAATTTCTCGTCCCACCGAATCATCTGCGCTCCTAAACCCATTACCAACAACAGCGGAGGGTCACTAGAATTACCAAAGGTATCATAGGCGAGTTCTACGCCATTCACTTTCACAATCGTTTCTTTGCTCTTTGGAACAGATTTCATAACAATCCCACAGCAAAATCATAGGATAGCCTACGGATTTAACCCTGATGGTTTAGTTTGACCAAGAGTTATTTCATCTTCAGAATCAGCTGGACTGCGTCTATGTAATTTATATCCTACGCTATGAAACTGGAGGTTCTTGAGCTGATTCAGCTTCCAGTTCGTTTTCTTTGGTCACTTCATTTTCCTCTAGGTCTTCCTCAACGTGGGGGAGGGAAGTGAACGTCCAACCTAGTGCCAGGATAATGACCATGGCGCTACCGAAGACCAGGAAGACCCATGGGATGGGGTAGATGGTTCCCAGAATACCACCAGCGAGGAAGGCAAAGGGTCCTGTAAATTGCGCGATGGTAGTGCGAACAGAAAATACGCGACCAATCTTCTCGGGGGGTGTGACTTTTTGCCAGATGGTTTGGCTGGAGATGTTGGCGACGGGGAGGGTGAAGCCAATGAGGAACATGCCGGCACTCGCAATCCAGAAGAGACCCGGGGGTGTGAGTGCTAAGACGATTAGACCGACTGCTCCGAAAAGTAATCCTAAAACGACACCTAGCGTGTTGCGTTTGAAGCCTTTCCACACTGTCATGATACCGGATGCAATCATCATGCTGAGGCTTTGAATGGACATAAGACCCGCAAGTAATAAAACGGCGATTGTTGCATCGCCACCCGCTAACACGATGGTACTGTAGAGGGGTAGGAGCACAAACACTCCAGGCAACAGGAAGTTTGCTACGGTGAACATGCTGAGTAATGTGAGGAGCCCAGGACGATTTCGAATGAAGGTGAGTCCTTCGCCAAATTCCTGCCGCAACGACGGCTTCTCGATGGCTTTCTTGATTATTATTGGAATGGTTATCAAGATGGTCGGAATGATGGCAGCTATATAGGTGCCAATGTCGATGAGCATAATCCGTGCCATATCGCCTAAAAAGAAGGTAAAGACCAAGGCACCGATGACTGGTCCTATAGTCTGAATAAGGCTGGTGGCGAAGTATTGTAAACTGTTCATCCGACTCAAATGGACCTTCGGCACCATGATGGGCATGATCGCTTGCACGGCCATGGCATGAAAGGCACCAATCATGCCACCGATGAGCTGGACAATGAGGACGAAAACAATGCTCGCCAGACCGGAGAAAAACATCACGACGAGGATCAAGCTCAGCAATGCCAGCAAGGAGTCAGCGACGATGATGACTTTCTTTCGCGACCACCGGTCAACCAACACGCCCGCTATCGGGGTGATTAAGATGAAGCTGCCAAAGGCGAAGAAGGCGGATAACCCTAAGAAAAAGGCGCTGCCCGTCTGGACGGTAATCCACCACGTCAGGCTGAAATTAACAACGTTGGTGCCTGCTAATGAGGCTAGCTGGCCTGCCCAAAAAATGAGGTAATTCCGAAACGTGGATCGATCAGGTTCTGCCATCATCTCTCAACTCACGATTTGCTCACACTGCCTACTTCGACCTTATGAAGCTTCTCATTATTTGAAATTAGCTTCTTAGGGGCTAAGAAAGAATAGTTTCAAATGTGTGTTGGTGTGTTCTATTATGGATGGTTGGCTTTCCACAGGTTTAATTAGATTTTGAATGATTACATTCGATAGTTGCTAAAAACCGGTTAATTTATATGTGAGGAGTTGCCAATTTCTGGTTAACAGAGGGAAATGCCAAAACAAAACTGTTCAAAGAAAAAACTGGAGGACGACCCCACGTTCACTTCACTCCGCTATCCAACCGCAACCCAAGGGAAAATCTGGCTCCAACGCCGTCAAAACATTCCACCGTCCAAAATCGCTGACGAACTCGAAGTGTCACGTCCATTCGTAAGCAAAGCCCAACGGATTGCTGAAACCCGCATCGGCATACTGCTGGAACATGCCGCATCGATTAACCGAGTACAACTCCGCCATCTTAGCCCAACCTATGGCTTTGCCATCGGCTATAGTGCTCCCTATGATAGCGACGCCTATATTCTCTACTCACCTTCCATCGGTGTGCAAATCTGGTTCGATCACGAAGGCGAATGTGAGACCTGCAGCCAACTAGCTGAATGCAAACAGACGCTCATCCAACTCGCCGAAGAATGGGAAATTGTCATCGATGAAGGTCAAATCCCTAATGACCTGGCACAGAACCTGTTTGAAACCATCAAGAAGCGACTAGAATGGAACGACAAATAAAAGAAAAGCATCACTCTAATCAAAACGAACACAATTATCCTATCCAAGTTAGGGATGCGACCCTTCGGATAAAATCCATTTCTCAATGTCGAATCTTGCGAAATCAAACCTTCTTTGGACAGTCTGTTTCAGCATATCAACTCCTTCTGTAACAGCATAGCAACTCAATACATTTGGAGGATTGATAATGTCTCGCATGAATAAGCGAACTGTAATTCGGCTATTTGTGGTAGGTGTCTCATTGCTTCTCTGTGTTTCACTGCTTGCATCCACAAGCCGGACCGCAGCAGCATTACTCCCTGGGTATATCCCCATTTGGGAGGATAAGAACCCATCAACGAAGCCAAGTCCCAGAATTAGTTCGCCATTATCCTATGATAGCACTGCAGATCGAGTGATCCTTTTCAGCGGATGGTTCCAACCTGGCGGAGGGATAACGGCAACCAATGATACCTGGGTCTACAATTATAACACGAATGAATGGACTAACCGGTCACCGTCAACTCAACCTCCCAGACGCGCCGGGCATGGACTCGCCTATGATACTGAGTCAGATCGAACAATCCTGTTTAGTGGTTGGGAATCTGGGTCTAGTGGCACGCTTGTCCACTGGGTGGACACTTGGGCCTATGATTATTCATCAAATACTTGGACTAACATGAGTCCGGTAGTTACTCCACCTGGGAAATTAACACCGAGTATGGCATATGATAGTGAATCTGATCAAATCATTCTCTTTGGAGGATTAGATGATGGAGGAATCTATAGCGGTGAAACCTGGGCTTATGACTTCAATACAAACAACTGGACGCTTATGAATCCAAGCACCACTCCCTCTGACCGTTTTGATGCTCCCATGACTTATGATAGTGAGTCAGATCGAGTAATCATGATAGGAGGATGGAATGCGGGTGGATTCATTGATGAGGTCTGGGCTTATGACTTCAATACGGATACTTGGACGCTTGTAGACCCCGGAATTGAGCCATCAGCCATTGGTGCATTGACTTATGACTCTGCATCTGATCGCGTCATTGCTTTTGGAGGAAGCGAAGATTTCGGTGAAACCATACTAAGCCAAGAAACCTGGCTGTATGATTTCAACAACAATACGTGGACACAGATGTTGACGTCAAGCTCTCCTCCAGCCCGTGCACGACCTTATCTTGCTTACGACAGTGAATCCAATGTGACGATTCTCTTTGGTGGGAAGGGCGCGAATGGCTTTGAAACGGCCATGGGAGACACCTGGGCATACTACTATGTTAGAATCGATGGAGGGTTTGATTGGCGTATCTTTCTAGTCATTGCGGCTGTGGTCATTGTCGTTGTCGTCATCGTGGTTGTTGTCTGGTACAGGAGGAGGGCGTAATCACCTCCTCCGTCTCCCTTTTTAAACAATCAGTGACAGATACTCAGGTAATTGGTGGTGGTTGGGACGGCTCGTCGAACAGCATATGACGAAGACCTCGGTGGAAAAATCAGTCCTTGCCCTATTCCGCCCAATCCGTCAAAACAACCACCGGTCTCTTCGCCACAATCATCGTCATCAAAATGGATACTTTTCGGAAGTAGTTTCTGGAAGTGGATTTCGTCTCCGGAATTTGCTGGGTTATGTGGCATTATGGCGGTTGCTGCCGCTTATCTTGGGCTCGCAATTTCACTTTTCTTGGCTATTTCTTGGTATGTTCCAACTGTGAACTTCTTGACAGATCTCGGAAATCCATATCGTATCGGTGGACCCGAAGGCTTGTTTGGCGTCAATCCCTCAGCTCCATTCTATAATGGCTGTCAGATCATGGACGGGATATTTCTGCTTTTATTTGGATTCCATTTACTCGCTATTCAAGTTCGCCGCGGCTCGGTGGTGGGGATATTCGTTGGATTTGTCTTCATTATGTATTCGATTATGGGTCCATTGAGTTATGGTCTCTTTCCTCAAGGGTTTAATCCCATTGATCCCACTGGGCATATTGCATTGATTAATTGGTTCACATCGATTTTTGCTACTCTCTTACCATTTTCGCTTGCTATAGCATTTGCACCGATTTTCTTACAGCAGGACAGGAAGACGACTGCTATGTTCATTGTTTTCATCGTGGTTGGGGTTCTATCCATCTACTGGGGCTCCTTCCTGAATTTCAGGAATTTTTCTACTCTGTCTGTGATATCCGGTTGGATGCTAGGATTAGCTTGGATTGCCATTTTCTCTGCGCTCTTTGTGTTTGGAAACAAAGGTTCTGACCCTAGTTCTTTATAAATGCTTACTGACAGATTACGTGAGGTTCATGAGGTGGTTGGGATGAATCGTCGAATCGCCGATGATGAAGACCTTTATGGACGGATCAGTCCATGTCCTATTCCCCCGAATCCGTCAAAAAAACGTACAAAGACTAATCCCGAAAATTCTCCATTCAAATGGCTTGTGAGTGAAAGAAAAATCTGGAGTTGGCTACTCTCTCCACAATTTGCGGGGTTGTGTGGCATTGGTGCGACGGTTAGCGTCTTCCTTAGTATCACTCTTGCCTATTTGTACTGGGGTTATCCCGGCATTTCTCCTACTCGTCCCTTCTCATACGCTCATGTCGCTTATTGTGTTGGTGGAGCTTTTATTCTTGTTTTAATGATACAGATATTACGAATCCAATTTCAATACAGGTCCTATCTAGGTGTGTTAACTGGATTACTTGGAATTTTAATGGGTTTTGTGATAATGTTCCAAGCTTTGGTTCGTGCGGGGACTATATGGGGTGATTATATTGCCCTTTTGGTCTATAGATTTAGTTGGTTATGGCTAATAGTTTTGCCGGTGTTGTTAGGGTATGTGTTTTCACTAATTTTTCTTAGACTTGACAGAAAATCAATAGCCCTCTTTTTTTTCGCACAAGGGTTAGGGGCTCTCTCAGCATTTTCCAGTCTTTATATCATTGCAACCGGGTTTATCCCCACGATAACCGTAGGGATTTTGATGAATATTGTTTTCATGGGTTACATTATTTCATTCTCAATGCTTCTCGTGATTCGAGGGGACAAAATAATCTAGCATTGTGAAAACGCATGGATATCTGGCAGTCATGGGTTAATCCGACGAAAAAGAAGTTATGATCTATTGCATTTTATGATTTCTTGATTGGTTGCCGAATTACGGTTCGGAGTTTTTCTGGTGCGGTTTTTCGGAAATCGCTGAGGTAGATTTCATGGTGTTTGCCTTGGAGTTCGTAGCCTTGGTCAAGGGCGTATTGGTGCATCTTCTCAATGACCGGGCCTTCTTCGGAGAAGGGACCAATATGCATGATCTGCACCGATAGCCCTTCATTGTAGGTTTCTAGGTGCATCTTTGGGAGGGCTACGGGATTTTTCTTTTTGGTCACTTGTTCAATGGCTTCTTGGTATCGCTCCTTTGTCACGGC
>JAEOSA010000256.1 GCA_016840595.1 Candidatus Hermodarchaeota archaeon
TGTAAACAGCTTGGCGGAAGGCACTTACTGTGGATTTTGACATGATTCTCTTCTCTCCGTAATCCGAAGTACAGGGACTAACCTGACTGTATGGATTTGGGCATATATAGGTTACGTCTTGACGGTGGAAAAGAGGAACTGATTGATGTGCTCTCATTTTGGTGGAGAAGCAAGGTATTGAAGACGCTCGAGTACCAGTTGGGGGTCTGAGAAGGCAAAAAACGCGGATATTCGAGGGCCTCGATCCCGTCCAAAGAAGGCTTGATACATATAGCGAAAGAAATCTTGCTGTGTGCTTTTACTCAGTGTTTGAGTTATGGCTTTTGTCACGTCAGTGATTGCTTGTTCTGTCCATTGCTGTGGGTTAAGTGTCGAGTGAAGCTGTTGATAAAGAGTGCGAAGTTCAGAGGGAATATTTCGGTTGAGCTTTTTTGGAGGGGCAGAAAGTATAGCGACTCGATAGGAGTCGGGAGCATAATTCCGAACCCAGGTATTCGCCTGGTTTAGGCGTTCTTTGAGATAGCTCTGCTGTTCATCAGTAAGGGAAGTGGGAAGAAGATCACTGGAAGTCAGTTTCTCAATAGCAACAATAGTAAGATTCTCAGGAGGGATAACTTGAGAGAGAAGCACCGCATGAAGATAGGGGACTTGGAGAGGTGCCTTATCAGAAATGGGTTCCAGATTCGCCAGTTCATAACTACGTCGAATATCAGCGATTTCCTGTTCAGGGGCTTTGGGTGAATCGATGTTGTAATAGACGCGTTCAGCACGTTCGTATTGACCAATGTAATTGGGAACATATTCGAGCCCTAATGTGATGCGCTTCATAGGTTTATTTTTTAAAAACAGGTAACGAAGGGGCTCACCAGGAGCTACAGAAAGCCACGTTTTCGGAGTAAAACCAAGAAAGTCAGAGCTTCCCATGTCACCACTGTCGACTCCATTTTCGATAAGACCAACCCATTCATAAGCAAAAGGAACCGGCGCTTTGAAGTTAAAGAATTTCTCCGCAAGTTCTTTGGCACTGTCCCTTGAGCCACCAGGCGTCGCATGATCTTTCCCGAAGGGCTCAAAGCCCACATTAAGCACTTTCCAGAGGGCAGCCCATTCAAGGCGCCAAGAGAGTTTTCCATTCTCAATACTTGCTGTTCCCTTATCGCCGCAGTTGTCACACTGATACTGGGCTGTGTAGGCATCAGGATCAACGGAAACCACTTTAGTCGTATCGACCCGTTGACATTGTTGACACACAAGATGAACCGGAATCCAATCCTTCGGGTAGGGATTTCGGGCACGATATTTGTTAATGATTTTACGTGCTTTATCACGATGCTCAATAGCGAAACGTACTAACTCGTGCATTTCTGGCCAGGAGTAAATTTCGTGAGTGCTAAAGATTTCAGCATCACGACTGAAATGGTCCAGATATCCGCCAAAATCTAGCCAATAGCGATCCACCCAACTGGAAAGTTCCCCTTTAGGATCGGGGACATCGATTAATCGTTGCCCGATGTACCCCTCTGCTTCTTTCTTCTCACGAAATTGGGCTATTTGTCCAAGTTTCCCTTTCCATTGATCACTGGTGTACCGAACAATGGCATGACGGGTTTGAATCCCCTTCTGGCGAAGCTGATGCATGACGGTATTCGTGAGCGTCACTTCACCCCGTAACCGTCCCACATGCTGCAAACCTGAAACAGAAAGACCACAACTACAATTTATCTCCGAAATTTCTTCCCCCCAGTAACCGACGATCTCCGCAACCAGGGCGTCAACCCAATGTTGATAGGTTGTAGAAGTGGTCAACGTGTTCACCAGACAGTACCAGGTCCCACTAAGAGATAACCCTTTATCAAGAATTCGGAATCAATCTCCAGGAGCAAGGGGCGAGACAGCCCCCATTTGACTATACAATCCTCGAATCTGTTCGGTGAGTAAATCAAGATTCCATTCCGTTTTCGCCGAAACCTTCACAGTAGGAAGGCTAAACCGCTCATCGACCAAGGAGGTTACTTCCTCAAGGTGTTCAGCATCCACTGAATCAACTTTGTTCAACACGACGATAATCCGCTCTTCATCAATTCCAGTCACCCGTAAAATATCGAGAGAACTCTCTAGTTTCATTTTCAGCAACTGAAGCAGATCCGTCGCATCCACAACAAGCAAGACTACATCTGACGCCCGCATGTCATCCAAATTCAATTGGAAGGCGGAAATCAACTCGGGGTCGAGATCCAGAGCAAATCCAATAGTATCGGCGAAGAAAATCTCAGGATTTCCTGTCATCGACCATTTTGAGGCCAACGTCGTAAACGGTCGATCACTCACTTCTTTATTTGCCCCTGTCAACGCATTGAACAGGCTTGTTTTCCCCGCATTGTAGCACCCCACAAGGCACACCACAGGAACTCCCAATTCATACCGCTTTCTCATACGTTGCCGATGTTCCCGGCGATGTCGTGCCAGCTCCTTCGTCACCTTAGCAATCCGTTTCCGGACCTGCTGTAACTGAGCATGATATGCATACTCACCTGGTCCTCGCCCCCCTCGACGTGCAGGTCGCTCTTTTAACAGCCGTTCACTCTCTGACACTTTAATGTACGGAAAGCTCTTCTGCAATCGGGCTAAATCCAACTGCAGTTGAGACACACGATCCCGAGCCTCTTGCTCAAACACCTGTAAGACCACCTCATAACGGTCTAACACCGGTACACCGAATTGCCGTTGCAAATTATACTTCTGCATGGAGGTTAACACGTTGTAGACAACCACAACATCAATCTCCTCCATAGCAACAAGGGTGGTAATCTCCGCTACCTTCCCACGACCAAACACAAAACCGCCATGCGTTCGCATCCGGGTCTGTAGAACGGTTTCAATAACCTCAAATCCCGCTGCTTCCACTAGCTGTAGGAACGCTTCCAATCGAAGCGGCCATTCCACATGATCATGAACGTTCTTCTGGAGCATTGCAATGAGTACGCGATTCAGGGATAAT
>JAEOSA010000257.1 GCA_016840595.1 Candidatus Hermodarchaeota archaeon
AACGTATTCGACATCACGACGATTATCCCAGATGTATAACTCGTCTTTGAAGAGGAGTTCTTCTGGACATCGGGCACCGTACATGATTTGAAGTGTACCGTAATCGTCACGGTTTTCAAGAATGTCTAGAATTGTCGGCCGGAGAGGAACCAATCCAATTCCTCCTCCAATGATAACGACATTTTTTCCTTTCAGTTTCTCCATGGGCCATCCGTGTCCAAAGGGTCCACGCAATCCAACGATGCTATCCTGTGTGAGATTCTGAAGTGCTTTAGTAAGGCTTCCGACCGAACGGATACAGAGATCAAATGAATCGGTCTGATTCGGGGAGGAGCAGATCCCAAATGGTGCTTCTCCATGACCAAACAAGGATAATAGCATGAATTGACCAGGACTGAAGTTGAACTGCTTTTGTTGATCCTTGTTGACATATTCAAAAGTGTAAAGATTTGTATCTGGAGTCTGAGGAGTAACCCTTACAATGCGAGCCATGTTATATTGGTAAGCGTTTTTTTCTGTACGAGTTGAAGTAGACTGAGTCACCGTCCTAATTCCCTCCTTTTTGGATATCTGTTAGCAATTCAATCATATCGATGTCTGCAGGACAAGCCCGTGTGCACCGTCCACAGCCTACACAGCCAATCTGATTGATTTGTTCCGGTTCAATCCAGAATTTATGATAAATACGGAATCTCACACGCGATGGGATCGTTGGTCGGAAATTGTGACCACCAGCAACAAGAGCAAAGTCAACGAGTTGACATGAATCCCATTTTCGTACTCGTGCTCCTTCATTGAGATTTAATTCTACTCGGTCACTAACATCAAAGCAGAAACACGTTGGACACACCATGGTACAAGAGCCACATCCAAAGCATCGTCGTCCAAGGCGATTCCACATTTCAGCCTCGTAGCTAGCGTCAAATTGACTGGGAAGTTCATCAAAACCATCAAGAGGATCTGGGAAGGTTTGATTCCGTTGGGTTAGGATCTTTTTGACTAGTTTTGTCTGTTCTGTTGGTGCAGGTGAAAATAGGGTTTTACAAAATTCGACGACTTTCTTTCCAGTTTCAGTTAATACGTCCACATAGTAGGCGTTTTCCAATTCAGTAAGCATGAGGTCTGCACAGTCTGTGGTGTGGAGTGTGCCTGCTGATTTACAGAAACTATCCTCACATGGTACTAAGCAATTCAAGCCAATGATAATACCTTCTTCTCGGCGACGAGTGCGATACGGATCTGGATATATTTGTGTCAGAATGAGATCATGAAATTTAATGGCCGCGAGATCGCAGGAATGTACTCCAAAAACGAGGAATCGCTTTCCATTCCATAAGGATTCAGTATCGCTTTGTTCAAGGGTGTCATGCACTGTGAGTATGGGGCTTTGAGAAAAAGTCACCATATCCTCTATGGGTGGAATGAAGTACTTCTTGGGTGGAAGAATGGTTGTGTCATAATCCAACCGAAGCTGTGAACTATCTGTAATCGTATCAAACTTGAATTGGGATTGGTTCGCAACCGGACCATACACGGTAAGGACATGGGTGAGCTGCCGGACAAATTTCGGAATATCCTTCTTCTTCAGTATGAATGCAGCAGCTTTCTTTTTCGGAGGCACATAACCCACCCAGTCCACAGATGTTGCGTGTCTACAGCATTTTTCGCTAACGCCGTTGTGACCTTAAAATGTCTTAGGGTAATTCAACTTAGGGGTTTTTTGCCTTTCCGAAATCACCAACGGGCATTTATAAGCAAGGTCGTGAGCGTAAAAGACATAATTGGGCATCACCCTAAAGAGCAGGGTTATTGAAGCCATCAACGCAACCTAGCGAGGGATATTCAATGGATGTCAACGAAGAACCACTTCCTGAACCGAAGAAAGGTGCATCTTTAGCTGAACTCTTACATGTATCTCATCCAGCCGTAAGTCTTTATTTTGAACTGGCTACAGAACCTACAGCTTTTCTGAAGGATGAGATTAAGGAAAATCATGGTTTAACCACAAAGAAAGTGAATCAATACGTAGAGGAACTTCAAACTTGTGGACTGGTTCGCCGGAATCCGGATGACACCTTCGAAGCCGTCGCACCAATCGAAGCTGTCATGATTGCACTTACGCGAGTTCGAAACCTACTCCGCCAAATGCGGCAAGAATTTCCTGAAAAAATGGCTCATGGAATCCCGGGTATGAGCGATGACGCTCAAAAGAAAGTTGATGAACTTCCGCTTCAAATGGATCGGTTACAGACCGATATTGATGGGTCCATGAGCAAAGTCTTTTTTGAGTTTCAAGAAAAAACCAAAACCCTTCGCGGAGCACCAACCTTTGAGGCTTTTGCCGATAATCTGTATGCCGAACTCGTCGAAGAAGTCGACATGCACATGATGGAAACTCGCAACCAGCTTAATGAATTCGAATCAATTGAAGCCTTCTCCGCTGTCTTGAACAAGCTGAAAAACGATGTATTTGACATTGTCAACATCTCCCTTTCAGACATGCGCGAAAAATCCTTTCGCCTTCATGAACTCGACACGTTTCGCGAAACACTCGCAGAACTATGGAGCATCACCCCCTCCGTTGTAGAAAGTCATCTGGCAGAATTCGAACAAGAAACAAGCACACTCGAAGCATCCCTAGGAGACCTCATGGAGACAAAGTATCGACTGGGAGCTTTCAAGGGTGTTATCGAAAATTTCACCAGGGACCACATCATGACCTCGGTGAAAACGCTCAAAGAAAACTTCCAGACAGAGCTCACCGAGGCCATCCAAAACCACCTCAAGAATGCCCAAGACCGCTTTGAGGAAGTCTCTGTGGCTGCTCATAAGCAATTTGAAAGCCTCAGAGAGCAACTAGCTGACTGGGTGCGAAATGCCCTTGATTTAGCTTTCACTGAGGTAATTCAACGAAATCAGAAAGCAACCACAGACTTGGCGACACGATTAGAAACACTAACTCGTAGCATCCAAGAACGATTTGCCGCTGGC
>JAEOSA010000258.1 GCA_016840595.1 Candidatus Hermodarchaeota archaeon
CGGGCAAACAAACAGCGCCGGTGGCCAAGGACTCTTCAATTTTAATGTATTCCTGGCGCCATACCTCCGCGGAAAAACTCCTCGAGAGATTGAACAGCTTGCTCAAACACTCCTCTTCGAAGCCAACGAAACATATGTCTCCAGAGGAGGACAGCTAGTCTTTTCTAGCATTCAACTTGAGGCAGGAATTCCGAAAATCTGGAGAGATGCCCCAGTTGTCTATCGAGGTAAAGTCGGTCCTGATACCTATGGAGATTATGAAGACGAAGCACGAACCTTCATGAAAGCCCTTCTAGAAATTTATTTAGAGGGTGACGCTTGGGGCAAAATGTTTACCTTCCCCAAGCCCGAAATTCGTCTTCGTCGTGAATACCTTACTAAAAGCGAATACGATGAAGTTATGTTTCTTGCTTCTCAACTCTCTGCAAAATTTGGTAGCAGCTATTTTGATAATGTCATACCTCCTTGGCGTGGGGAAGATGGTGTGGACTGTTACCAATGTTGCGCTTTCAGATTAACTGAGGATTTAGATGATGAGGAGTTAATGCAGAAGGTGATGTTTGAAGACGGGGCCCATTTTGCCATGGGCGGTCTTCAAGTTGTTACAATCAATCTTCCGCGGCTAGCCTATTTGGCTAATGGTGATGACAACTTACTGTTAGAGAAATTACGAAGTCAAATGGCGTTGGCAAAACAAGTATTGTTGATCAAGCGACGATTTATGGAGCGGCAAATGGAAAACGGAATGTTGCCGTTCTTGATGCAACAGCCACGATGGAATGGTAATGAAGCCCCGCCACTCTTCGATGTTATGAACATGTCACCTGTGTTTGGGTTCGTTGGCGTTAACGAGATGGTTCAATACCATACTAATAATCAGTTACATGAGAGCCAAGACTCAGTTCGATTTGGACTTCGCGTCCTTGCTGAAATGGAACGTATTCGAGCCGAATACGCTAATGAAACAGGTCTTCCTTTTGCTGTAGCACGAACACCTGCTGAATCGTGTTCAACACGACTAGCGATTTTAGATTTGCTTCATTACAATGGTGAAGCAATTAAGGTTGTCAAGGGGGATACTACTAATTGGCAACACCTACTCGAAACTAGTGGTCGTACTGCGGTTCCAGCATACTATACAAACGGCTTCATGGTTGGATACGACGCTCGAATTTCATTGGCTCAAAAAATTGCCATTGAAGAGAAAGCTTTTCCATTGCTAACCGGTGGGAATATTTTCCACGTTTTTCTAGGAGAGGAATCTCCTGATGCTGAAGCCCTAGACAAGTTGAATCGACGTATTGCGTTAAACACTCAACTCGGATACTACAGTTATACCCGTGATTTATCAGTTTGTAAACGCTGCCATTACACTGCAGGTGGACTGCTAGAATCCTGTCCTCGGTGTGGAGAAACCAATCTTGACTGGTTTAGCCGGATTACTGGATACTACCAAAATGTATCTGGTTGGAATGCTGGCAAGAGAGAGGAGTTACAACGCCGACATCGACAAATCGGAGGATCTCTTTGGAACGGTTCTTACACCGCCCCGTCGAGTGTCCGCCAACCATCTGTCCGAGCCAATGAGGTTCAATCTTCTTAGTAATCTGCAATACCATTTCAGTGATATAAGGACAAGGGCGACTCTTTTATTCTCTATAAGAGAAGGAAAATTTAACGAACAAGTGGTGGAGTGTAGATGGCAACTGATGAGATGAAATGTCAGAAATGCGGTGGAACAAATTTCCGTCGAGTAACTGACGAATGGATGCGTCGATCCATCCCTTGGACAGCCGATGGAGTAGTGCGCCAGTGTGAAAAATGTGGGGAAAAGCACTTTACTTGCCCCAAATGCTTCAATTTGCTGACCCGCGTGAATATCACCAATGTTCGAGTAATGAAAAGCACTTGCCCAAATTGTGGATATCAAGATCCTAATATTCAAACTTGGCTCCAAGAACAACGAGGATAAAAGCAGAACGAACAGAATTGAGAAAAAAAATAAGTCAATTTGAGACTGAAAAAGGAGTAGAAAAATATGACAAAATCACAGCTCAAAAAAGAAACCTCAACTGATGAGCCCTTTATTCAGATTGTTCCAACTGATGAAAAGGTCGAATTAGCGAAACATCCAATTCTTGTAATTGGATTCCCAGGACCGGGTCTCGTTGGAATGATTGCTGCTGGGCGCATGATTGAAAGCCTTGATATGAAATTGATTGCGGCAATTCGCTCACCTCTAATACCTCCAGTTACTCCATTTTTTGGCGGTGTATTACGGCTCCCTATTCGAATCCACGCTAGCAAGGATGGGAAATTACTAGCGTTAATTTCTGAAGTTCCGCTTCCAATGGAGACCATTTTCTTTGTTGCCACACGAGTCCTAGATTGGGCAACCGCGAAGGGAGTCAAGAAGGTCGTCTGCTTGGAGGGTGTCGCAGTCCAAAAAAGGACAGAGACTCCTGAAGTCTTTGGAGCGGCGGAACCCCACCTATTAGTTGAGTTGGAAAAGTATGCTGTTCCTCGTGTGCAAAAGGGACTGGTTGCAGGCATTGCAGGAGCGATTCTAAATGAATGCCTAATCCGCCATCTAGATGGATATTGTTTGCTAGTCACAGCCACAGCTGAAAACCCTGACCCAGAAGCCGCAGCTAGCATGCTTTCAACTGTTAATCGGTTCCTTGATGTGGATGTGAGCATCCAACCATTAATCAACAATCGATCAATAATTCAAGCACAACTAAACGATTTGGCAAAAGAAGCACGCACACAAGAACAAGCCTCACAAGAACAAGGCTACCGTCCTCTTCCCTTCTACGTATAATTGTGGCTGGTTGAATATTCTTAGATCGTACACACAAGCAGAATAGAAAGTGTAGTGTGTAAATGAAGAAGGTAAGGGAATAGTGTCAGATTGTTAATCTTCAGGGAAATGGTCAAGCATTAGTTCGAGCATTTCCTGACGCTCATCCTCATCGATCTC
>JAEOSA010000259.1 GCA_016840595.1 Candidatus Hermodarchaeota archaeon
CGCAGGTTGCTTAGCCAAAACGATAACGTTCTGGTATGATTGGCGAAAATCCAAAGCCTGAAGAAGCTTCGAGTGCCAAAACAAGTCTCGAATAGAATGATCCCGATCGCTGCTGTCAGCCTTGGCACGTAGTAGAAACTCTTTGGCCTTAAAAACCCACCCCAACATCTTCTAAACCCAAGCTCTCCTTTGCGAGGCCAAAATGGCTGATTCTGATGCGGTTCCGAAAATCAGTTTTCTTGACTTTAAGAACCTTTTGTCGTTTCATGAAACGATGGATCTTCGCTGGTGACTAAACCTCTTTTCGGAGGCGAGTCCATGGAGAAACCCCCCAAATTCTGCCTACCTTGCTCCTGACAGGACGTGGGTGTTCTGTTAGGAGCTTGAAGTGTCTATCATTTCTTGAAGACAATACCTTTCTTAGGTGGAATCTGAAATCCATCTTGCCAATTAAACTTCCTGGAAACCCTGACTTTCTAGAGCTACCCATGAGTACTATTGTCCAGGACGTGAGGGTGTAGTCCGGGATTCACAACAAGGAGGCGTACCATGGTCTCTAACAACAGATGGAATACCCGTATTGCTACTGTGCTACCCGTGGCGGCCACCATTGTTTTTGGTTTGGTCATGTTCATTCCAGCTGCACAGGCAGACCAATCGTTAATAATTGTCGGGCAAGATAATCCTGCAGTTGATATACCTGCCGTCCAAGCGGCCGTGGATCAGGGAGGCATGGTCCGCTTAAAGGGAACATTCGACTTTGGAAGCACTGGAAGCGTTGTCATCACCAATGACGTTGATATCGCTGGAGAAAAAGGCACACTGGTAAAGGGAGGGCGGCTTACCTTTAACGCAAAAGTTCCCGATCAGCTCCCACCGGCCAATCCAGGGCCAAAGGTGAACATTCGTGATATCCACTTCGACGGTGCTGCGCATGCTCCGATTAATCTGGCGTACATCAGCGGCGCAGTGGTACGAGGCAACAAGATCACAAACGTCGCTGCCGTCAACTACACCCCAAAGATGGACACAAACACAGGCGTTATTATTGGACCACGTGTTGTCCGCCCAGCGGCGTACATACCCGGCGTTGCAACCGGCACTATTATCATCAAGGATAATGAGATAGACGTCACCCCAGAGAATCTATTAAAGACGATGGGTTGGGGTGTATTTATTGCCTGGACCACCGGTGCCAACCTATTCGTAACCCACAACGTTATCTCCGGTGCCGGACGGGCCGCAGTTGGGAGCCTCGACAACTACCTCGGGCCAGACGGGGCCGGAAACACCTTGATTGCGCACAACCAGATCACGACTCCGACGGAGGGATTCTACTATCCCACCAAATGCGCTCCGAACGGGATTATGGCTGGATGGTACTTCAACATGGCAGATACCTTTGACCCCGCTAAGAGCGCACCCGTCGAAGTGAGCCACAATAAGGTAACAACTCATGGGAGGTGGTCCAACGGGATTATCGTCTCACACAACGGTGTGGTATTAACCAGCAATGATGTGGAGCTCATCGGTGGACAGGTCCCCCATTCCCGAGGGATCGCAAGCATGTGTCCCAATGTGCGCGCGGTAGGCAATAAACTCAGCGGCACCGCCGCCATTGGGTTCTACTTCTTTGCCTGGGAGCCCTGCACTTCGTCCAATGGTTACTATGTGGACAACGAGCTTAAGGATTTCACCGCACTCTCTACTGACTTGCACTTCGTAGCGGGAGCAAACAACAATATCTGGATCGGGCCCTATGATTCGCTTGTGGACAAGGGGACGGGCAACCAGTTTTATTGATAGCAAATCGAACTACTGAACAACAGATCGTCAGCCCGCTACAAATCTTGTCATGCGTGTGCAGCTCAGGGGGCAGACCTTTGATCTTGACAGTTGGTGTCTTTTCGAAAGCATCAAATGGCGCACTTGCAACTTAAATGCACGCTCCCGTTGATAGTGGTATGGTAAGATCAAGAAATCACCAACTAAATGGTCTCAGGCACGCACCGTGGGCGTTGACCTCGCTTTTTTCTTACCCTGATCACCATATATTGTATATGTGCCGTGCACGCAGAAATCATACGCTTCTGCTATCAGTGGTATCCCCAGCCTGCCTTAAAGAAACTTGGATTACGGTTTTTAAGCTGCAAGCGGCCAATAAGAATGAAATGTCATTTTCCGATTAGCCTTCCTGCCGAGGCTTTATTGCAGGCCCCCCTCGGATTGCGCAGGCGCATCACACAGCCCGCCTTTTGAGTGGCGCAATACTGACATCCTGTGCACATTATTTTGTGGAACGGTAATACCAATAAGTGGTATTTCATTACCCAAAGATGATGGTATTTTATCACCCATGTCAAAATAACCTTTTGTAATTATTTGAAATTTCATTAAATCTTGCCGCACTCTGTTTGGCATTTTTCTTGCTGATTTTATCCAAGTTTGATAGTCTATCCAACCTAATCCCATCTTCAATTCTGGGGTCACGGCGTGGGGTATCCGATCAAAATGTGCCCACCTTTCTCCTGATAGGAGGTGACTGGGTTCCGGTCAGGATAGGCCCATCGATAGGGGCGGTGGCGGCGGGTGTTTCGTCACCGGCGTCTCGCCATAATTTGCCGGGCACCATAGAAGCAATTAGACTTAGATCCTAAATATTGGGAATCAGAACTGCCAGTAGCACTGGTGGTTCTGATTTTTTCTTGCTTTTTTTATTGACTCCAACCCGATTCGGGCATAATATCCGCGCGCACTATATTCACACTTGGAAGCGGATTTTCGCAGGGATTCTGGACCGAAACCAGGAAAGGGTTCACTTCAAAAGAGGAAGTAACGAAGTTGGGCATTCATGTGGAATCTGTTTTGGCATCTGGATGGTTTTGACGTTAGAAAGGAGAGCTGAAATGTATGCGAGAGATGGGTGGAGAATTTTCTTATGGTTTGTGTGTGTCTTGTTCTTACTGTTCG
>JAEOSA010000260.1 GCA_016840595.1 Candidatus Hermodarchaeota archaeon
GGCAATGAGCAAAGCCATTGATTATTCCAAGGACAGGAAAATTTTCGGCGACACGCCAATTGGAAGCTACCAGGGGCTGCAGTTCAACCTGGCTGAAGCTTATGCCGGCATCGAGGCGGCAAAATTGCTCAACTTCAAAGCGTCCACACTATATGACAACGGTGCAAGCATTGCTGAAGTAGGCAAAATTGTAAATCCGGCAAAAGTTCTGGCAGTTGAAAGCGGTATTAAGGCAGTTTACTGGGCAATGCAGACCTTCGGAGGCTATGGATACGCTAAGGAATACGACGTTGAGAGGTGGTGGCGGGAAATAAATTTAATCAGACTTGCTCCAGTCAGCCAGCAAATGGCATTAAGCTACGTTGGGGAACATATACTGGGAATGCCCAGGTCCTATGAGTAGAAGCGGGAAGGGGGCTGCGGAGGGGGTGGGATTCGAACCCACGTTCGCTTAAAAAGCGAAAACGGTTTTCAAGACCGTCACCTTAAACCACTCGGACACCCCTCCTGGCTTTAAATTCTAGTCCAAAACGGTCTCTCATGGCAAAATTGCCGACATTTTGCCGACATTTTTCTGCTGAACCTTGGTGGACTGTTCCCCAGTTAGAGCCCCATCCAAGCCTTCCTCAAATCTTCGTGCTGCTGCTTCTTGTAAGCCAGGCACTACACGGGAGTAGATATCTAGCGACGACTTGACCCTGCCCTCTATTCTTTCTTTTTCGTCATGTTAATGAATCTCCCATGGCTCAATTAAAGGAGCGCTTTGGAAACAGCAAACTCATGATCGGAACAGGTAGCTAGCGGCGGAACCCAACTGCGGCGGTTCAGCGAAGCTATATCGCTGTCGGGTGCAGTGACTGGTTACACAGCGACGGTCATCTGTTCGGTCAATTGACTAATATTACGGCCCTTTTTCACCGATACTACGATGAGTTGGTATAGACTCGATGTATTCCTTGGATAACTTGTTTAGCCTTGCTCCTTCGAGGATTACATTCAAATACTCTTGTGATGGAATGAAATCTCCTTCTTTCTTCGGACAGATAAAAGTGTACGCCTTTATGTTCGGATCGCCCTCTGTTTCCACATCCACCTCTATCCGCTGATGTTTTCCTTCGCCGACTTTTTCATGATGATCGAAGATGCTCATAGTGCTATCGTCAATTTCATAGAGTACACCTTCTACCTTCTTATCTTTGGCTTCCTTCAGATCAATCATTGCACACTTCCAGTCGCCGGTTCTGGTCGAAAAACAAAGATCATAGCCTTTTAAAATGGCTCTCCTGGCATTGGATATACTCACACCTCTTTCGAGTAAGTATTTTGGGTTCATATACGGTCCGTACACAAAGAGCAACATTTCAAATTAGACCTCTGTTCATAGAAGGATTACTCGTGCTGTGTAACGTCTCGGCTGAGAGGCGTGAGCTTTGTGAGCGTCCTCTCCAACCGTTTGTTATGTGATGTCAATCTTCGTTCCACCAAATACAACCTCACGGTATTCTCTCCAAAAGACTTCCGCATTCCTAATCCCGGCTTCTTGAAGGATGTTCATGTCAGTATTCAATGTCTGAGGTTGATCTTTCTCCGTTGCTTCAAGAGCATCAAGAAAACTCCTGGTTGCATCAATAGTTAAGAACCGTTCATCTTTCTCTGGTGCACGTTCGGTAACAGCTTTTATACGAATATCCTGGATTCGCCTTTCTATATCAGGATATTCGGCTTTCACAACATCAGCATTAATAAACCAACCGTTTGGCTTAATAGCCATGACCACTGCCGTCAGGACAGCTAATTTTTCCTGAGCATTCAGATGATGAAGCGCATATGATGAAATCACCGCATCATATCTATTGGGTTTTAGGACTTGCGATGGTATTGAACGGAAGTCCGATTGTATCCATTCAACCAGTTGTGCTTGAGCTCCGAGTCGCAATTTAGCCAGTTCTATCATCAATGCAGAGCCATCTACTGCCACTAATTTTGAATTTGGATATTTCGTGAATAACTGCTGGGAAAAACAGCCCGTTCCGACGCCTAGATCCAGAACATTAACGTATTCCGTTGCGTGAAAAGGCAGGACTTCCAGGGCGATTTCGATCATCTTCCACCGGAGAGGATGCATTATTTCCATGTCGGTATCGTATGTACGCACCCGTTCTGGGAGGTCATATGCATCAATGCTGTTCGTATTCATTTTCTCTTCCATTTCTGTAACTCTCGTGCTTTGACAATCACATAACGTGTTGCTGAGGGGTGCGAATTAAGCGTCAGCGTAATGAGCGTCCCTCTCAAAGATGTTGTTATGCAATCATCAGCTTTACACCCATTCAACCTTTGCGATTGTCCTTTCGCTTTGAACGTCACCGGTATTGGGCACTCCCTCCGGCTCAATGAGGAGGGCTTTGTATCCGTTCTCAGAAGAAGGCTTATGCTCGACCCCTTTCGGGATGACAATCATCTCTCCAGCGTGAACTTCCACTTCTCTGTCGTGGAGGTTCATTATAAGCGTGCCCTCTACGATGATGAATGTCTCGTCTGTGTCAGGGTGGCTGTGCCAGACGAAGTCGCCTTTGAATTTCACGATTTTGAACTCATAGTCGTTCATCTTAGCGATCACACCTACTGCATAGTCGCCAGCGGGCAGCTTTCCGAACTTTTCAGAAATGTTGATTTTCTCAAATTTCATTCTTTCTCCTCGCATAACGTTAATTTTTATATTATTGTATTAATTGTGGCGGAATTGTATTGCATTCTTAGTCACTCGTCAATGCAAAATTAAAAGGAAAATCCCTAACAGCACAGCGAGAAGCGCAGTATAAATCACCCGCGCAGGAAGTGGAGGATTTCCCGGGTAGAGCTCACTATAAACGGGGGAAGCGGAAACATCAGGGGTGGCGAAATGGCTATCGGGAAGGGAAGGTGACTACAGCAGAGGGATTTCTGGAGCTTGCTCTGCCTAGAGTT
>JAEOSA010000261.1 GCA_016840595.1 Candidatus Hermodarchaeota archaeon
CCTATATTACACCAGAAGTTGTGGAAAACCTGCGACGCTATTATCATTTAGATCGACCCGTTTGGGAACAATACCTATACTGGGTGTTTAATCTAGTTCGAGGAAACCTGGGACAATCGTTTACCTATAATCAACCGGTACTAGAACTCCTTGTACCCTGGACAATTGAAACAGTCAAGCTACAGCTTTCCGCATTGGCTCTTGCATTGTTTCTTGCGATATTCATCGGAGTGTATTCTGCCAGGCATCCATATTCAATCACAGATATGGCGGTAACAACACTGGCTTTATTGGGTGTCTCCATGCCTATCTTTGTGTGGGGAATTTTTGGAATACTCATCTTCTCATCATATGCCCATACCACGAGTACGGCCCTATTTGGCTTTCCAATCTATTTTCCACCCGTTGGAGCTCATGCGTGGAATTATCGCACATTCCCATTTCCATTATTCCTCGCAGATGCCATCTGGCATATGATATTACCGATGTGTGTCCTAGCAATTACCTACATGGCGTTGTATGTACGCCTTGTGAGGTCGGGAATGCGTGAAACACTTGAACAAGACTACGTCCTGGCAGCGCGAGCAAGTGGTTTAAGTGACCGAAAAGTCGTGTACAAACATGCACTGAGGAATGCACTCATCCCACTCATAACCTATGTAGGATTAGCAATCGCTACATCCTTTGCTGGTGCGCCCATTACAGAAACCGTGTTTACTTGGCCGGGACTCGGATACTACTACGTCCAAGCACTATACAACCTTGACTTTCCCCTCATTATGGCAGTAATATCCATTCTGACGATTCTAATATTGGCAGCTAATATCGTTGTCGATATGACCTACGGGTTTATAGATCCAAGGATAACTGTGGAGTGAAATATCAATGGAAGAAGCGGAATATATTCGCGAATTAGAAATACGCGAGAGAGAAGCTGAAAAGCGAAGAGAACGCATCGAAGAAGAGGTTGAAACACGAGGAGCCAGTCAGTGGCAACTAGTGTGGCGCCGATTCAGAAAAAACAAACCAGCACTTGTTGGTGCCGGAATCCTCATAGTTATTTTATTTATGGCCGTGAGTGCACCCTTCCTCACATACGTGGGAATCTTAGCCGATCCAAATAGTACTCAGTTTCTAATTGACCCTCCGGAACTTGGTGGTGGGGCAAGGGCAGAACCCTCAATATTTCATTTATTGGGAACGGATAAATTGGGACGCGATGTTCTCAGCAGAATCTTTTGGGGAGCCCAAACAGCTCTTATTGTTGGAATAGTGGCAATGATCATATCAACACTCATAGCTTTTGCAATTGGCGGATTAGCAGGCTATTTTGGAGGACGAATCGATGCTGGTTTGATGGTGGTAACGGATGTCTTTCTCGTAATGCCTGTTTTCCTAATTATGCTACTGATGATTAAAATTTTGACAGTCGTCGTGGTTTCTGGATTTGGACTCTGGGTTGTAATAGGAGTACTCGGGATATTTGGGTGGCCACAGATGGCACGAATGATACGCGCAGAATTCTTCAAACTTAAAAATCTAGATTACGTTGAAGCAGCCCGCGAACTCGGTGCTTCTAATCGACGAATCATGATTCGTCACATCCTCCCTAACGCTTTGGGACCCATCATCGTTGTGTTCACACTAGGCATAGCCTATAATATCCTCGCTGAAGCCGGATTGAGTTTCCTTGGCTTTGGTGATGCCTCAACTGTTTCGTGGGGTTGGATGATAAACATGGAACTAGAGATTGTATCAGTCCAACCCTTGCTAGTCTTATTCCCAGCGATTGCCATTTTCTTCACGGTGCTCGCGTTCAACCTCATGGGTGATGGACTCGCCGACGCTTTAGATCCACGATTATGGAGATAGGAGAAGGAACACATGGTAAATATTATGGAAATTGAAAATTTGAGAACCTACTTCTATACTGAAGCGGGGGTCGTAAAAGCTCTTGATGGCGTCTCATTTAACATTGAAGAGGACGTTACTCATGGACTTGTGGGAGAATCGGGATCAGGTAAGACTGTAACAGCCCTTTCAGTTCTTGGTATTGTCCCGAATCCAGGAAAGATTGTCGAGGGTCGTGTCATGTTCGAAGGCGAGAACCTTTTGGAAAAAAGCGACAAGGAAATGCAGAAGCTACGAGGAGATAAAATCGCGATTTCCTTTCAAGACCCCAGTACATCACTGAACCCCGTATTCACAGTAGGTAGTCAAATAGCAGAGGTTATTATGCGGCACCAAGATGTAACAAAAGAAGAAGCAAAGCAAGCGGTCATAGAAATAATGGAAGCCGTAAGAATACCTGAAGCCGAACAGCGATATTACGAGTATCCACACCAATTTAGTACAGGGATGCGCCAGCGAATGGCTATTGCCCGATCCCTCTCTGCCCGTCCTGAAATTCTCTTTGCTGATGAACCAACAACAGCATTAGATGTGACGATAGAAGCACAGGTCCTCAACCTCATGCAGGAGCTCCAAGATAAATTTGGCATGGATTTAGTTATGATTACTCATGATATGGGAGTCATAGCTGAGATGTGCAAGCGTGTCACAGTCCTTTATGCGGGTCGTGTCTGTGAAACAGCCAATGTAGATTCAATTTTCCATGAACCTAAACACCCGTATACTCAGGCATTATTGACTTCAGTACCCTCAGTTCTTGGGAAAATCAAGAGATTATCAGTAATTCCAGGCACGATTCCTGACCTAATTCATCCACCATCGGGTTGTCGATTTCATCCCCGCTGTGCATTTGCAAAGGATGTTTGCAAGAAAGAAATGCCAGATGCTGTGGAAGTTGCTAAGGGGCATGAGAGTGCATGTATTCGAATCGATGAAATTAACGATGAACTTCAAGCCCGATTGAAAAAAGCCCGGGAGGAACAGGCAAGTGACTAATAAAGATGTTATTCTTAACGTGAACGATTTACAGAAATATTTCGAAGTAACCACAAA